>DATMDI010000087.1:0-13172 GCA_035557875.1 Vicinamibacterales bacterium | reverse complement strand
GGCACCGCGACCCGAGCAACTTTGCCCTTGGCGCCCTTGCCGTCCGGCGCGTCGTTGACCAGCACGAACGTCATCGCCGTGCACTCGGCCGTCACCGTCGTCGCGGAGGTCTGGTTCTCGCGCGCAACGATGTGGAGAGCGCCGACGTTGATGATTCGCGGGAACTTGCTCACCCGCTCGAGGAACGCCCCGAGGTCGTGATAGCTGCCTTCGAGCTTCAGCCCGATCGGCCATTCGGCGTGCAGTTCGCGGCGCGTCACCGTCGCCGGCGAGAAGCCGCGGATCTGGAGGTTCGACTGCGTGGCCATCGCTTGCACCCGGCGAAGCAGATCGGCAACGTCCTGTTCCTCGGGCAGCACCGTGCGCAGCCGGCCCAGCTGCGCTTCCAGCACGGTGACCTCGCGGCGGAACTCGGGCAGGCGCCTGGCGGTGGCGAGCCCCTGCTGGAGCTGGGTCTGGAGCTGGGCGAGCTCGGCCTGCTGGGCGTTGAGCGCCGCCTGCGCCGGCGAGGCGTAGAAGTACCAGAACGCACCGACGCCGACGAGCGCGAGCGTCGCGAACACGCCGAGCTGCGCGTGCCACGGGAGCTTGTTGAAGTCGAACTTCAGCGCCATGTCAGCTCTTCGCTCCCTTCTTGCCCTTGCCCTTGTCGTCCTCGGTCGGCAGCCCGTTCAGGGACGCGCGAACCTTGAAGCGAATGAGGTCCGGGGCGGCCGGCCCCTTGCCGGCGTCAGGTTCGGCGCCGCTGTCCACGATCTCGATCGGCTTCTGGAGCACCGAATTGGTCCCCAGGTTGCCGACGAAATCGGAGAGCCCGATGAGCGTGGTGGTGCGCCCCTCGATGGTGAGAAACGGACCTTCCTGCCGGAGGTCGGTGAGCCACAGCATGTCGGGCAGGCTGCGGCTGACGTGGTCGAGCAGCTGCACCGGCACGGTCTGGCCCTGGCGCAGGCGCTCGATCAGGCTGACGCGCTGCTGCAAGGTGGTCTTCCGGTCTTCGAAGACCTTGACCTCCGCCAGGACGGTGTCGAGGCGCGCCGCCTCGCGCCGGCGGTTGGCGATTTCGGCTTCGAGCTGCGTCGCCTGCCGCGACAGCGACCAGTACCAGAAGCCGATGCCGCAGACGGCCGCCACGACCAGCAGGCCGCACATGGCCGTCAGCTGCTGGCCGACGTCGAAGCGAACGGCGCTGGTCGCTTTCTGCCGCTCGCCGCCGAGAAGGTTGATTCGAATCATCTGTCGCCTACCTGCCTGAGGGCCAGGCCCACCGCCACCGCCGCCGTGGCCGATACGTCGGCCGCGTCGGTCCCGCCCAGCTTCCTGGCGTCCCACGCGACGACCTTGAACGGGTCGAAATGCTCGACCGGCGCCTGCAGCCGCTCTTGCAGCCGCTCGCGAAGTTCTTCGATGCGCGACGCGCCGCCGCTCAAGACGACACGGTCGATGTGATCCACCGAGGCCGCGGCCTTGAAGAACTCGAGCGTCTTCTGCACCTCGAGGAGCACGTTCTCGGTGACCGCGCGGAGCACCGGTTGCGCGTCCTCGTAGGTGGCGCCATCCACCGGGATGCCCTTTTTGAGCTGCTCGGCCACTTCGAAGGGCAGCCCGAGCTCTTTCTGGACCGCTTCGGTGTAGGCGTTGCCGCCAATCGAGATGTCGCGGGTGAACACCGACTGGTCGTCCTGGATGACGTTGATGTTGATCGCGCTGGCTCCGGCGTTGAGCAGGACGACGATGCGTCCGGTCTCGAGGCCGTAGTTGACTTCGTAGGCGTTCTGCAGCGCGAAGGCGTCCACGTCCATCACGACCGGCTGCCGGCCGGCCTGGGTGATGACACTGGTGTAGTCGCCGATCTTTTCCTTCTTCGCCGCCACGAGCAGCACGTCCATGCTGCCGCGCGAGTCGGGGCCGGTACCGGCGTCGAGAATCTGGTAATCGAGGTTGACGTCCTGGATGTCGAAGGGGATGTACTGCTCGGCCTCCCAGTAGATGGAGTCGCGCAGCTCCGCCTCGGTCATGACCGGGAGGGTGATCTTCTTGACGATCACGGTGTTGCCCGAGAGGGAGGCACACACCTTCTTCGTCTTGAAGGCAGGCGTCTTGTCGAAGAGCCGTTTGATGGTGGAAACCACGGCCTCGGCGTCGATGATCGCGCCGTCCACGATCGAATCGGCCGGCACCGCCTCGCTGGCGAACGCCGCTACCCTGTAGCCCTTGCCGCTGGGCTTGAGCTCGACTGCTTTCACGGCGCTCGAGCCGATGTCGAGGCCCACAACCGCCTTAGGTGTACGGAACACGCGTTCGCTCCTTCGCTCTCGATCGAGGCCGCCGCAGCCAGGTGCCGGGCCGCTTCCGCCCACTGGGGCAGACGGATCCACGGCGACAGCGAGCTGAACCGCCTAACAAAATCTGTTATCGGCCGCAGATGGAGGACCATCACCTGAGCCATACCTTGGAAATCGTCGAAATCAGGCGCAAAAATGCACTAATTGCACGAATCCGCCGTCAACGGCAAGCGGCGGCACAGAGGCCGGCGCGCCTGTTTTTGCTGAATGCGCCCACAGGCTTTTCCCCATGGCTCGCGCAGTCGCGGACAGTGGGTCTTCCCTTGACACTCCGCGCAACCATCCGTAGAATTGGAGTTTCCGGCCATCAGGTTCGGAGTCGTCTGTACGGGATCGCTCGAGGCAACACTCTTCAAGGAACACTCTTTGATGCGTACGGTAGTACCAAGCGTGAAGCGCAGCGGCCTCTCGGCCGCGGGAATCGGCATCGCCCGCCGGTGGCATGTCATCGACGCCGAGGGAAAAGTGCTCGGCCGCGTGGCGACCCTTGCGGCGAAGCTGCTCCAGGGCAAACACAAGGCGGTCTACACGCCCTACATCGACACCGGCGATCACGTCGTCGTGGTCAATGCCGGCGCGGTGAAGCTGACTGGCCGCAAAGAAGACCAGAAGATCTATCGGCGCCACAGCGGCTACGAAGGCGGTCTGCGCGAAGAGCGTGCGGGCGTGGTGCGCAAGCGCCAGCCGATACGGCTCGTCGAAGAAGCGGTGCGCGGCATGTTGCCCAAGTCGAAGATGGGCGACCAGATGTACCGGAAACTCAAGGTGTACGCGAGAGCCGATCATCCGCACACCGCTCAGCAACCGGCGAAAATCGAGGTCCAGTAACGTTGGCGAGCACCGAATACTACGCAACCGGCCGGCGCAAGACGTCGGCAGCCCGTGTGTTCCTCCGCCCCGGCACGGGCGTCATCACGGTGAACCACCGTGAGTTCCAGAACTTCTTCACGACCGAGCAGCTGCGCATGAACGTCCGCCGGCCGCTGGTCCTGACCGAGACCGGCGAGCGATTCGACGTGCTGGCGACGGTCGCTGGCGGCGGCGAGCATGGCCAGGCTGGCGCCGTGCGCCTCGGCATCGCCCGCGCGCTCGTCTCCTACGACCTCGAGCTGCGCAAGGCACTCAAGAAGGACGGGCTCCTGACGTCGGATTCGCGCGTCAAGGAACGGAAGAAGTACGGCCTGGCTGGCGCGCGCAAGCGCTTCCAGTTCAGCAAGCGTTAGGCGAGGGGGGAGGCAACTTGTCCGGTATTGCAACAAAGGATCTGCTCGAGGCGGGCGTCCATTTCGGCCACCAGACGAAGCGGTGGAATCCAAAGATGAAGCCGTTCATCTTCGGCGAGCGGAATGGCATCTACATCATCGACCTCACCAAGACGGCCGGCAAGTTCCGCGACGCCGAGAACTTCGTCAGCAGCCTTGCGGCCGACGGCCGCACCATCCTCTTCGTGGGAACGAAGCGGCAGGCGCAGGACGTGATTGCCGAAGAGGCGCAGCGCTGCGGCATGTTCTTCATCAACCAGCGCTGGCTGGGTGGCCTGCTGACCAACTTCACCACGATTCAGCGCAGCCTCGGCCGTCTCCGCGACCTCGAAGCCATGGTCACCGACGGCCGCTACGATTCGCTGTCGAAGAAAGAGATCGCGCGCAACGAGAAAGAGAAGCGCAAGCTGCTCAAGAATCTCGAAGGCATCCGCCACATGTCGCGCCTGCCCGACGCGATCTTCGTCGTCGACACCGGCAAGGAGAAGATTGCCGTCGACGAGGCGCGCAAGCTGAAGATTCCGGTGATCGGCATCGTCGACACCAACTGCGATCCCGACGAAGTGGACTACGTCATCCCCGGCAACGACGACGCCCTGCGCTCGATCCGGCTGTTCGCGTCGAAGATCGCCGACGCCATCAGCAGCGGCCGCTCGCAGCGCGAGTCGCGCATGGCCGAGGAAGCGGCAGCGCAGGAAGAAGCTGCAGCGGCGGCCGACGCCGCCGCGCGTCTGAGCCGCGTGAACCGTCCACAGCGCCGCGAGGCACCGACGCCCGCGAGCGCGTAGCACCAGCGCGGTATCCCAATCAGGCGCCGGCTCTGCCGGCGCTTTTCGTGTACACCGCAAGTCGCGAACCGGTACGTAGAGGGCGGCCTCAAGGCCCGCCCCCTGGAGCGTTTAGAGAAATGGCTATCACGGCAGAACAGGTCAAGCAGCTGCGCGACAAGACCGGCGCGGGCATGATGGAGTGCAAGGCCGCCCTCACCGAGGCCAACGGCGACATGGAGGAAGCGGTCACCATCCTCCGCAAGCGCGGCCTGGCGCAGGCTGCCAAGCGCGCGGGCCGGGCGACGGCGCAGGGCACGGTCGGTACCTACATCCACCTCGGCGGCAGGATCGGGGTGATGGTCGAGGTGAACTGCGAGTCGGACTTCGTGGCCCGGACCGACGACTTCAACAATCTCGTGAAGGAAGTGGCGATGCACATCGCCGCCGCCGATCCGAAGTGGGTGCGGCGCGAGGACGTGCCGGCCGACGCGATCGAGAAGGAGAAGTCGATCTACCGCGCGCAGATGGAGGGCTCCGGCAAGCCTGCCAACGTGCTCGACAAGATCGTCGAGGGCAAGCTCGGGAGCTTCTACTCGCAGTTCGTGCTGCTCGATCAGCCGTCGATCCGCGATGGCAGCGTCACCATCGGCCAGGTTGTGGCGGCGGCCACCGCCAAGACCGGCGAGAACATCCAGATCAGCCGCTTCACCCGCTACCGCGTCGGCGAGAGCGAGCAGTAGCGCGCCCCCCCGGCCTCTCGTGAGCGCCTCCCGTCTTACCGTCGCGGTAGGCCGCCCACAAGGGTCGCATCCCGGCCGGCGCGACGAGTCCGTGGTCTTTGCCGGCGCCGCGGCGGACGACGCCACCGCCACCAACTGGCCGTTCCGCCGCCACGTCACGCCTCCGGGTCCGGCGTCTCCTTCGCTCATCCGGCTCGGCCGCCTGCACCTCGCCTTCCCCGCCGGTCAGACCGGCGGCACGCGCCTGGTGCTCACGCAGTCCACCTACCAGCTCCAGCGATGGCTCGACTGGCTGGACGCACATCCGGCGGTGAGCGTGCTCGGCGACTACTCGAGCGCCTCGCCGGCGCAGTCGCGCGAGGCGTTCGCGCAGCGCGGCCCGTGGGCCCGGATCGCCGTCGAACCGGTTCCCGTGGCGCTATCGGCGTCCGGCGATGCCGACAAGCAGGATCCTTTCGAGCCGTTGCGCGCCGCGTTCGACAACGGCACGCCCGACGACCGATGGCGCGAGTCGCGCCGTCTCGGCGACGACTACCCCACTAACCCCGCCCTTCACCTGGCGCACGCGAGCGCGTGCATGGAGCTGCGGCGGCTCGACGACGCCGCGGCTGCGATCGAACGGGCACTGACGCTGGCGCCAGACTGGGAGGCCGCGCATTACGAGCAGGGCAAGCTGTGGCTGCGCTTCGACGACACCGGGCGCGCAGCGGCGGCTTTTGCCGAGGCCGGCCGCCTGATGCCGACCTTCTCGGCGGCGTTCAGCAATCTCGGGGCAGCCCTGGGCGAGCTCGAACGGCACGAGGAGGCGCTCGTGGCGCTCGAGCAGGCGCTGCGCTACGACCCCTTCGGCCCGGCGCTGCTGAACAACATCGGCGCCGCGGCACGCGACCTCGGCCGTCTCGACGAAGCCGAAGCGGCCTTCCGGAAGGCGCTGACCCACGCGCCCCAGTTCGTCTTCGCGCACTACAACCTCGGGCACACGTGCTTTCTGCAAGGCCGCTTCGCCGACGCGCGCGACGCCTACGAGGCCGGGGTGGCGGCCGACCCGCAGCCCGGTGCGCGACAACGTTGCCGCGCGGCGCTGGCGCATGCAGCTGCGGGCGATCCCGCTCGCGCGGCGTCGTACTTCGATGAGGCCTTCGAGGGGGTGGAGGCGGAATCGCGTGCCGAGCTGATCACCGAGAGCACGGCTGTGCTGGAGGCGCTCGCCCGGATGCCGGGCGCGAATGCTCGCGCCCTGCGCGACTTGATCGACTTGGTAGAAGCGAAAATGTAGAGGCGCACCCTCAGGTGCGCCTGCGTTCGCAGGGGCCGGCTTTCGTGGGGGCCGCCTTCAGGCGGCCCGCCCTATTCCTGGTAGCTGTATCCGCACTGCTCGCAGGTCCAGGTGTTCTCTTGCTTGTACATGTTGCCGCCGCACATGTCGCACACCCGGTACTCGCGGCCATCCTTGTCGAGCAGCGGCTTCTTCTTCGGCTGCTCCGTCTTCTCGGCCGGCTTCTCGCCCTCGGGCGCAGGCGTCTTCGGCGGGTCCTGCTGCGGCTCCCGCGCCAGGGCCGGCGCCGCGACTGAGATACCAGCCAGCGCGGCAAACAGAGCCGAGCCCTTCAGGAAGCCTCTGCGGTCGAGCGCGCGCGCGCCCTTGGTCTCGTCGGTCATGCCCGTCGTCTCCTTCGCGGACCACAGTGCCGCCCGCCGCTCCAAGTGTAGCAAACGGCGCGGTCGGGGCAAGACCGCGGCCAGCCCGGCACTGGCACAGGTCGTGTTCCTGCCGGCGCGCCGCGCCGCATATAATCGCTGGGCAGATGCCATCCGACGCCGCGAATACTCCCCCCTTCTACAAGCGAGTCCTCCTCAAGCTCTCGGGCGAAGCCCTGATGGGCGAACAGCAATACGGCGTCGATCCGAACGTCGCCGCCCGGATCGCGGTGGACGTCCGCGAAATCCAGGGGCTCGGGGTCGAGACCGCCATCGTCATCGGCGGCGGCAACATCTTCCGGGGCCTGGCGGCGAGCGCCAAGGGGATGGACCGCGCCACCGCCGACTACATGGGCATGCTGGCGACGGTGATCAACGGCCTCGCGCTCCAGGACGCGCTCGAGCAGGCCGGCGTCCTGACCCGCGTCGTGACCGCCATCGAGATGCGCGCGGTGGCCGAGCCGTTCATCCGCCGGCGCGCCATCCGCCACCTCGAGAAGGGCCGGGTCGTGATCTTCGCCGCCGGCACCGGCAACCCCTACTTCACCACCGACACGGCCGCCGCGCTGCGCGCCATGGAGATCAAGGCCGACGTCATCCTCAAGGGCACCAAGGTGGACGGCATCTACACGGCCGACCCGATGCTCGACAAGACCGCGACGAAATACCAGAGCATCTCGTATCTGCAGGTGCTGGAGCGGCAGCTGCGCGTCATGGACGCCACCGCCATCTCGCTCTGCATGGACAACGCGCTCCCGATCGTGGTGTTCGACATGCGCGCCGCCGGCAGCATCCGGAAGGTGATCATGGGGGAACCGGTCGGCACGACGGTCGGGGCCTAGGGCGGATCATGGACTTCAACGACCTCAAAGGGCTGTTCGCCGAGATCAACACCCGCATGAACGGGGCAATCGACCGGGTGCGCAAGGACATGGCCGGTGTGCGGACGGGGCGCGCCTCGACGGGGCTGCTCGACAGCGTCCACGTCGAGGCCTACGGCAGCAAGATGCCGCTGAATCAGGTCGCCACGATGTCGATCCCGGAGCCCTCGATGATCGTGGTGCAGCCGTTCGACCCGTCGCAGATGGCGGCCATCGAGCGCGGCATCCGCCTGTCCGATCTCGGGCTCAACCCGGCCACCGACGGCAAGGTGATTCGCGTGCCGATTCCGTCGCTCACGGACGAGCGGCGCAAGGAGCTGTCGCGGCACGTCCACAAGCAGGCCGAGGAAGGGCGCAACGCCGTGCGTCTGGTGCGCCGCGACGCCAACGAGCGGCTGAAGAAGCTCCTCAAGGAGCACAAGATCTCCGAGGACGACGAGCGGAAGGGCCTCGACCAGGTGCAGAAGGCCACCGACGAGCACATCAAGTCGATCGACGAGCTGCAGAAGAAGAAGGATGCGGAGCTGCTCGGCTGATTCGGCTGATTCTCGTTGGCCTTGGGCCTCAGGCCCTGGGTTACGTGGGGGCCGCCGTTAGGCGGCCCGTTCTCTTGAGACCCGGGCACGTAGGGCGGGGCTTTCGGCCCCGCCGTCAGTCTCCGAAAGAGATCCCCAGCGCTCGAGCGGTGAGCAGCAGGTCGTAGTCGAGCGGAACGGTCTTCGTCTTTCCCACCACTTCGCCAATCGAAATCGGCACGATATCGGGCGGGTGGTTCGCGACCATCTTGCCGAACTGACCGCGCTGCAGCAGTTCGACGGCCTTGCCGCCGAACCGCGATGCGAGGGTGCGGTCGAACGCGGTGGGCTGGCCGCCGCGCTGCAGGTGGCCGAGCACGACGTGCCGGGTTTCCTTGTTGGTCAGCCCCGCCAGGATTTCCGAGCACACCTGGCCGGCGCCACCCAGCCGCTCGGCGTGGCCTTCGTGCGCCGCCTGCAGGATCGAGTGCCCGGCGTTCTTCGGGTGCGCGCCTTCGGCGCAGACCACGATGCTGAACCGCGCCCCTTTGCGGTCGCGCTCGCGGATGCTGTGCGCCACCTTCTCGGGGTCGTAGGGAATCTCGGGAATGAGAATCGCGTCGGCGCCGCCCGCCACTCCGGCGTGCAGCGCGATCCAGCCGGCGTAGCGCCCCATCACCTCGACGACCATCACGCGGTGGTGCGCTTCTGCGGTCGTGTGCAGCCGATCGATCGCGTCGGTGGCGAAGCTCACCGCGGTGTCGAAGCCGAAGCAGCTCGTCGTGCCGACGATGTCGTTGTCGATGGTCTTCGGCACGCAGACGAGCGGTATGCCCATCTTGTAGAACTCGTACGAAATCGCCAGCGTCCCGTCGCCGCCGATGCAAACGAGCGCGTCGAGCTTCATCTTCTTGAACATCTCGAGCACGCGATCGGCGTAGTCGAAGGTGCCGTCGGGCGTCACGATCGGCTGGGCGAACGGGTTGCCGCGATTCACCGTGCCGAGGATGGTGCCGCCGAGCCGGAGGATGCCGGTGACGTCGCGCGGCGTCAGCAGGCGCGACTTCTCCGGATAGATGAGGCCGTCGAAGCTGTCTTCCAGCCCCCAGACCTCCGCCCCCGCGTTGTGCGCGGTCTTCACCACGGCGCGAATGACTGCGTTGAGACCGGGGGCGTCGCCACCTCCGGTCAGTACTCCGATGCGTTGTACGGGCATGCGTGTGAGGGTCTCGACGTCACTATAAATCGTGTTTCCTTGTAGATTCCTGGAATCTGTGCGACATGCTTGTTGCAAGCACGCAGCACCGCTGCAAATCTGTCGCGATCCGCGCGCGTTGCCGGTTCAAAATCGCTGTGCTACATTGGGTGGGTTGCGCTCGGTGCCGCTCTCCTCGCGAGAGTGGGTCCGGTTCTTCTTGGGGGTTTCGGCGCACACGTGGGCGGCTAGCTCAGCTGGGAGAGCGCCGCGTTCGCAATGCGGAGGTCAGGAGTTCGATCCTCCTGCCGTCCACCAACTTCCTGCCCCACATCATCGCCGACGATTTCTGCAGTCGGCGATCGTGTGCCCGCGTTGTGAGGCGGTGTGCACACCGCTCGACGCCCGCCGCGCGGGAAAAACAGACCAATGTCCCCCATCGAGCAGACAACGGCGCGGCAACCGGATTGTAAGTCGTTTGAAATAAGTAGCTTGTAGTCTGCGAGGCACTGGCGGACGCCTTGCCCTGTGTATGCGCAGGTTCCTGGCTCCGAAGGGAAGCAGGGTCCGTCCGGCACCATCCAGCGCATTGCCTCTGGTTGCCACACGGGCCCTCCTTCCCACCCCCGGCCCCCCAGTTCCTCCGCACGTCGAACGCGTTCCATAGACGGCTCCTTCGCAGTCGGGTGAGAATCGATCACCTCTGGTGCTCAACCGACTGTCCCTCGGCCGCGCGCATGCGCTCGCCACGTCGATCGCGCAGCACGTGCAGCGCGCCGGCCTGCCCGTCTCGACGCTCGTCCCGCTCGGCTCCCTGCGCCGCTTCGCGCCAGAGATCGGCGACGTGGCGCTCTTGGGCGTCGCACACCCGGAGCGACACGTCGAGGTGCTCGACGGGCTCTCGCAGCTCTCACGGTCGATGAGCGTGCTCCGCCGCGGCGACACGTCGATTGCGCTGAGCAGCGACAAGGGCCCGCTGTCGATCCACCTCACGACCCCGGACGATGCCGGCGCGGCGCTGCTGTGGCACACGGGCAGCCGGGCGCACACGACCGGCCTGCGCGCGCGCGCCAGCGCGCTCGGCTACGACTTCAGCCAGGGACTGCTGCGCCGCGCGGGGACGCGCGTCGAGGCGCCCACCGAGGACGCGGTCTACGCGCGGCTCGAGCTCCCGTACATTCCCCCGGAGTTGCGGGAGGACGGCAGCGAGCTCGAGAGCGCCGGCCGCGGCGGCCTGCCGCAGCTGGTCGCGCTCCCCCACATCCGCGGTGATCTGCACGCGCACACGTCTTGGAGCGACGGCCGCGACACCACGCTGCGCATGGTGCAGGCGGCGCGCGAGCTCGGCTACTCGTACTTCGCGATCACCGATCACTCGGAACGCGCCTGGGCGTCGCGCACGCTCTCGGTCGACGACGTGCCGAAGCAGCGCGCCGAGATCGAGGCCGTGCGGGCACGACTGCCGGGTATCGACGTGCTGCACGGAGTCGAGGTGGACATCCTCCACGACGGCACGCTCGACTTCCCCGACGACGTGCTCGCCAGCTTCGACATCGTGCTGGCCTCACTGCACGACGACGGCGGCCAGACCGGCGCCCGCCTCACCGAGCGCTACATCACCGCCATGCGGCACCCGCTCGTGAACGTCATCACTCACCCCGCGAACCGGTCGCCGGGAACCCGCGGCGGCTACGACCTCGATTTCGACCGGCTCTTCCAGCTGGCGGTCGAGACCGGGACGGCCATGGAAGTGGACGGCGCGCCCGGCCACCTCGACATGGACGGCGCGGTGGCGCGGCGGGCGGCCGAGCAGGGGGTTACGATCGTCATCGACAGCGATTGCCACCGGGCCGAAGCGCTGGGCCGGCAGATGGAATTCGGCGTCGGAACCGCCCGTCGCGGCTGGGTCGAACCGAGGCACGTCCTCAACACCCGAAGCTCGGCCGAGGTTCGCGGCTTCGTGGCCGCCAAGCGCAGCCGCCGCTGAGCCGGCTCCGCTAATCCCCTGGACGGGGGCTAGCGCCGTGCTAACGTAACTCTCGTGCCTGCCGCGCCGCCCGAGACACGCCGATGAGACGTCTTCTGGCCACCGCGCTCGCGCTGGGAAGCTGTGCCTGGGTCACGGCTCAGACGCCCGCCCCGAACGCCGACACCGTCGCCCGCGCGCTGCAGCAGCGCTACCAGACCATCACCGACTTCTCCGCCGACTTCGTCCACACCTACCGCGGCGGCATGCTGCGTACGAAGACCAGCGAGCGTGGCACGGTGAAGATCAAGAAGCCGGGCAAGATGCGCTGGGTGTACACGGCGCCCGAACCGAAGGAATTCGTCTCGGACGGCGTGAAGATCTACTCGCACATCCCGCAGGACCGTCAGGTCAGGGTCTCGCCGGTCCCGGCCGACAGCGACGCCGCCACGCCGGCGCTCTTCCTCGCGGGCAAGGGCGACATCGCCCGCGACTTCACCGCCTCCATCGTCGAGAGTCCGGTGGCCGGCGCCGTCGGGCTCAAACTGACGCCGAAGAAGCCCGAGCCGCAGTACGAGTATTTCGTGGTCGCCACATCACAGCCGGGCCTTCAGATCCGGGCCCTCGCCACCCACGACCTGCAGGGGGGCGACTCCGTGATCACCTTCGTGAACCTAAAGGAAAACCAGGGCATATCCGATAAGGAGTTCGCGTTCCGCATTCCCAAAGGGGCGGATGTCATCACCGATGGCGCAGGTAACCGATAGATTCTTCAGGGCTTTCGCCGTTTCGGCTGGCGTTGCGGCGCTTGCCGTACTGGTGGCCGGCTGCGCCACCACGGGCCTCCGCGCGGGCCAGACTGCCGAAAAGAGTCAGGATTACGACCGCGCCGTCGTCGAGTACACGAAGGTTCTGAAAGAGGACCCGGACAACCGCGACGCGCGTCTGTCGCTCGACCGCGCCAAGCTGCGGGCCGCCCTCGACCACCACAACCGCGGGCTGCGGTTCCGGAACGGCGGCCGGCTCGACGAAGCGCTCGTCGAGCTGCAGGTGGCCTCCGAGCTCAATCCCGCCAGCAGCGACATCGATTCGGTGCTGAGCGACGTCCGCGCGCAGCTCCGCACCAAGGTGGCCGTCACTCGTGAGGGCAAGACCCAGCTCGAAACCTTGATCGAGCGCTCCCGGGATCTGCCACCGGTCGGTCTGGACCTGCCGCCCGACGCGCAGGTGCCGGCGGTGCTCACGTTCAGCAACGCCAGCGCGCGTGACGTCTTCACCGCGCTCGGGCGCTTTACCCGCGTCAACGTGGTGTTCGATCCGACCTACCGCGACCAGACGGTGACGCTCGATCTGCGCAACAGCACGCTCGAAGCGGCGCTGCAGTCGGTGGCGGCCTCCACCCGCAATTTCTATCGTGTCACGGCCCAGCGGACGATCACCGTGGTGCCCGACACGCCGGCCAAGCGCCGCGAGTACGAGGAAGAGGTCGTGCGCACGTTCTTCCTGAGCAACGCGGACCTCAAGGAAACGATGGACATGCTGCGCGTGGTGGTGGACATTCGTCGCGTCGCGACGAGCGCCGCCACCAACGCCATCACCATCAAGGACACACCCGAGCGCATTGCCGCGGCGGCGCGCATCATCGCCGCCATCGACAAGGCGCGGCCCGAAGTCGTCATCGACGTCGAGCTGCTCGAGGTGGATCGCACGCGGCTGCGCGACTACGGCCTGCAGATTGCGTCGCCCGGCGACCCGAGCCCCATCGGCATCGACGGCGCCGCCACGATCAATCGCGACGGG
>DATMDI010000086.1:0-13824 GCA_035557875.1 Vicinamibacterales bacterium | reverse complement strand
GACAGCGCGTAGGCGGCAATGCTGATGAAGCCGGGCGCGAGGCCGCATTGCGGCATGAACGCCGTGGCCGACCCTTCGGCCACCGTGCGAATCACGTGGGCGGCGTCGAGGTCTTCGGTGAGGTCGAAATAGTGGGCGCGTCCCGCCGCGGCCTGCGCGACGACGGCGCCGAAGTGGAAGGGCAGCGCATTGATGACGATGTCGTGCCCGGCGATCAACGCGGCAAACCCGTCCACGTCGTCCCGATCGACGGTGCGGCACCGATCGCCGAACCGCGCCGTGACCTGAGGGTCGAAAGCGCGGTCCGCGAGCACCACCTCGTAGCGCGGATTGCCCTCGGCGGTGACGAGCAGGTGCGCCACGACCCGGCCGATGTGACCGGCCCCGAGCACCAGGACGCGCGTGGCGGTCACCGGCGTGCCGGCAGCAGGCGCCTCAGCGTCCCGGGGCGTAGGGCCCGACCTCGGGCTTGCCCTGCGTGTTGGCGAGCGGGCCGAGCTCGGCGGCCACGCCGCGCGAGATGGCCGCGGTCTCGCTGCCGGCCTGGAAGCACGTGAAGTCCGGCCGGTCGCGCCAGGCAATCGGGCCGCACAGGCGAACGCCGGCCTTCAGCGTCGAGTCGTGGACGATGTTGATCGCTCGCTCGTAGTCGGGCGTTCCCTGCCGGAACCCGGAGAAGTTGCCGAGGTCGCCGCTGGCGGCGAAGAGCGCCGTCACGCCCGGCACCTTGGCGATCTCGTCGGAGTTCTTCAACCCCTCGAGCGTCTCGATCATCAGGATCAGCACGATGTTGTCGTTGACCGTGTTGCGGTAGCCGCCGGGCACGCCGCCCCACATCGCCGCGTCGAACGCCTGGCCGCCGCCGTTGCTGCGCCGGCCGAGAGGCGGGAAGTAGGTCCAGTTGCGGGCTTCGATGGCTTCTTCCACCGTGTCGACCGTCGGCACGACCACTACCAGCGCGCCAGCGTCGAGTGCATGCTGGATCTCACGCTCGTCGGAGTAGGCGACGCGCACGCCCGGCACCGCCTTGGCGTGCGGGCACGTGCGCCAGATGCGCGCGGCCGTTTCCCAGTCGCGCTGGTCGTGCTGCATCTCGGTCCAGATGAAGTCGTAGCCGGCGTTGGCCATCGCGCAGTAGGTCGAGGCGTCCCCGGCGCCGAAGAACGTGCCGCCGGTCACCTTGCCGCCCTGCATCATCTTCAGCTTCACCGGATTCCAGACCTTCGCGCCGGGCGGCGGGTCGAACGCCGGACCGTACTTCCACGCCGCCGGGTCGAACGGCCCCTGGTTGATCGCGCCCATCGGCGCGACCATCCGCGCGTTGCTATCCTTGCCGGCGGGGGCCGCGAGCGGAAAGGTTTGCGTGCCCGGCACGGCGTTGTTGGCGTACGGATCGGCACCCGTGCCGCGGCCCCGCGCGCCCTGCCCGGCTGGTGCGGGCTGGCCTTGAGGTGACGCGGCGCCTGGCGCCGGCGCGTTCTGGGCTCGCACGCCGAACACCATCGTTGCGACGACCGTCGCCACCACTGCGGCGAGAACGAGTGGTCTCATGTCACTCTCCGGTTCGAGACTATGTACCCGCGCTCCCGCCGGGCGCAAGCCCGCCGCCACGGTTCCTGCCGGGGAATTCGGCCGTTACAATGCGGTGCCTTGCCCGCTTTGCGAACCGCCTCGCGCGCGCCGCTCGCGCTGACCCTGCTGGCGGTCGTGCTGGGGCTGGTGTCGGGTGCCGGCGCGGCCGACCCGCCGCCCAATGTCATCCTGTTCGTGCCCGATGGGCTGCGCGCCGCGATGGTGTCGATGGAGACGGCGCCGGCGCTCGCCTCGCTTGCGCGCGAGGGGGTCACGTTCCGCAACTCGCACTCGGTCTATCCCACGCTCACGATGCCGAACGCGACCGCGCTGGCCACCGGGCACTTCCCCGGCGACACCGGTGTGTTCGGCAACTCGTTCTTGCTACCGTTTTCAGTGGAACGGGCCGGCGGAACCCGGGTACCGCAGATCGAGAACAACGCAGCGCTCGCCGAGCTCGACGAACGCATGGGCGGCAGCTTCGTGCCGCAGGCGACGCTGCTGTCGCTGGCCCGCCGTGCCGGATACAGCACGGCCGTCATCGGCAAGCACGGCCCGGCGCTGCTCCAGGACCACCTCGCCCGCGATGGGCGCAGCACGATCGTCATCGACGACACCACCGGCACTCCCAACGGCGTGCCGCTGGCTCCCGACGTGGCGGCGGCGATGACGGCGGCCGGCCTCGGCACTGCGACGCCGCCCCGGGGCGACAACGCGCGTGCCGGCAACTTCCAAACGCCCGGCACGACGACGCCCAACATCGTGCAGCAGAACTGGGTGGTGGACGTCGCCACGCGCGTGCTGCTGCCGTTGTTCAAGGCCCGTGGACGCCCCTTCGTGCTCGTCTACTGGTCGCGGGATCCCGACGCGTCGCAACACAACCAGGGTGACAGCTTCGGCCGGCTGCAGCCGGGTATCAACGGGGCGACGTCGCTCGCCGGCATCCGCAACGCCGACGACAACCTGCGCCGCCTGCGCGAGACGCTCGTGTCGCTCGGGCTGCGCAACACCACGAACATCGTCGTGGCCGCCGACCACGGTTTCTCGACCGTGTCGCGCGAGAGCGCCACCAGCCCCGCGGCGAAGCGGCAGTATGCCGACGTGGTGCCGGGTCATTTGCCGCCGGGTTTCCTCTCCCTGGATCTGGCCGAGACGCTTGGCCTGCCGCTCTGGGACCCCGGCCGGAAGAATCAGCGCGTCGGACCGGGAGAACACTCGAACGGTCACGGGCTGCTCGGCGCCGACCCTGCCGATCCCGATGTCGTGGTCGCGGCCGACGGAGGTGTGTCGCTGATCTACTTGAAGGCCTCGCAATCCCGCAGCCTCGCGCCGCGCGTGGTCGCGGCGCTGATGGCGCACGACTACGTGAGCGGCATCTTCGTGGACGACTCCCTGGGCTCGATTGCGGGCACCCTGCCGATGAGCGCCATCCGTCTCGTCGGCGGAGCCACTACGCCGCGGCCGTCGCTGGTCGTCAACCTGCGATCGTTTGCCACGGGTTGCGAGGTCGAGAGCAATTGCAGCGCGATGCTCTCCAACCTGGGACAGCAGGGTCAGGGGCATCACGGCAGCTTCGGCCGATCCGAGACATTCAACTTCATGGCGGCGGCGGGACCGAGCTTCAAGTCCGGGTTCGTGGACACGATGCCGGTCGGCAATGCCGACGTGCACCCGACCATCGCGCGGATCATGCGGCTGCCGCGCGAGTCGAAGGGGTCGCTGACGGGGCGGGTGCTGGAGGAGGCGCTCGTTGGTGGGCGTGCGCCGGCACCTGTCACGGTGAAGACGCTGCGTTCCCGGCCCGGTCTCAACGGCCTGCGCACTGTCTTGCGTTATCAGGACGTGGGTCGCGTGCGCTACGTGGACGCAGGCGGCTTCCCGGGCCGCACGGTCGGCCTGCCGGCCGACGCGAAATAGTCCGGTCCAGCTACGCCCGCTAGGGCGCCGTCTTGAACACGCGCTCGTCGAGCGGGCTGCCGGTGAGGGGCTGCACCTCGTCGCGATACTGCTTCGTGTGCGGCGCGCTGAGGTGCGTGTCCAGGGCCGCCTGGTCGCGCCACGTCTCGACCACCGTGAAGTGATTGCCGCGCATGGTGTGCTGCAGCACGTCGAAGCGCAGGTTGCCCGGCTCCTGGCGGCTGGCCTGCGCCAGGCGGCTCAGCATGGGCGCGACCGCCGGATTGGGCGCGACGTCGACGTGGGCGATCACCGAGACCGCGCCATTGCCGCCGGCGCGTCCGGGCGCAACGCTCACGGTCTTGTACGGGCGCTGGTCGAAGCCGCTGACGCGAATCGTCTTGAGGGCGTCGGTCAACCGCTGCGCCGTGCCGGGCTCGCGCGCGTCGAACGCCTTCTGATCGCGCCAGGTTTCGACCACGACCCAGTGGCCGGGGCGGCCGATCTGCTCGAACGTATCCACTGCCGCGCAGCCGTCCTGTTTGAGCGTGGCGTCGCGGTAAGCGCGCAACGCTGCGGTCGCCTCGCGCGCGGCCGATGCCGCCGTCTCTACATACGCCACCGCGTAGAACGCAGGGTCCGGCGTCTGGCCCTGTGGCGCCGCCGTCAGGGCACCGAACAGCACGCACAGCAGAAACGCTAGAGGACGATTCATGGGCGTGAGGGTACACCACGCACGTGGTGAGGCGGGTCTGAAGACCGCAGCCATGTAGAGGGCGGTCTGAAGACCGCCCTCTACGTCCGAAGGTAGCGCGTCCGAATGTAGCGGGCGGTCTTTAGACCGCCCCCGCTCACGCGCGGTCGACCAGTTCCCGGGTCCCGGCCTTGCGGGCGCAATGCGCGCAGCAGAACCAGGTGCCGTCGTCCTCGAGGCCGTGGCCGATGATGCGGCACTTGCAGTGCGAGCAGGTCGGTGCGAGCTTCTGGATCGCGCACTCGAAGCTGTCGAACGTGAAGCTGGTGGTGCGTTGCATCACGATCAGCGGCTTGTCGTAATCGTTGCCGCAGGTATCACAGCGCGCCATCGTGTTCCCCCTCAGCGGTGCCGATCGATGACGGGACGGCCCACGGAGTCCTCGCCGTCCGGCGCCGTTCCGCTGCCGCGCTTCCGCGCCGCGGCGCCGGCGCTGGGTGATTCGGTGTCGGCCTCGGTGCCCGCGGTATCGATGTCCTGATCACCGGAATCGCCGTCCGGTCCGCTCACGGGATCGAGCTGCTCTTGCGGGGCGATGTTCTCGACGGGCTCGTTTTCGCGGCGGCTCGGCTGTTGCGGTGCGCTCATGGAAGCTCCTCGACGGCGTAACGCCGCCTGTCGATGGAAGAGCAAAGCGTGTGCCCCGACTCCTTGGCACGGCGAGCGCCGGGAAGAGCCGAATTGTCCTGCTCTTTGCCGATCCTGCACAGGAGTTTGAAAGAATGGCGTGACCACACGTGCCGGCACTGATCAAGGTCATCAAGGCAAAGGCAGCGGGCAAGAAGCTGCCCCGAGTGTCGGGAAAGCCGACGCCGCCCACCAAGGTCGGGATCTCGTCACTCGCCTGAAAGAAAGCCTGGCCGCGGCGCACCGCAAGGCCCGGCCGTCGCGAGCGGCGCGCCCGGCCGCGCGTAAACGCGCAACCGCGGCGCGCAAGAAGTCGGCGGCGTGATCGTGTAGCGGACGGGAGCTCCGCATCAGGGAGGGCGGTCTGAAGACCGCCCTCTACATCAGGCGCTTGCCGCCAGGTTCGACATCAGGCTCGTCCACCGGCGACTTGACCGGCGGCGGATCGATATCTGGGATCCGGTGTGATCGCGTGCGGTTCGGATCGTCAGGCGGCACGACCGGCGGCGGGAACGGCGGATGGTGCTGCGGAATCGGATCGGCGGGCGGCGGCACCGGGATCTCGTCGGGCATGAAGGACTCCTCTCACGCCCTTGGGTGAGCAAGAGGCCCGCCAACATCAACAGCCGGGCCTTGCGGCCCATCTGTGGCGTTGTGCCCTCACGTGCGAAGCCGCTGGCCAGGAAGGTGTTCGCCGCATACCGTTTGGACGCCCCGGACGCGCGGCGGTTGGCAACGACGTCCAGCAAGCGGACGGGCGCCTGCTGCCCCGAGACTGGCCGGCCTATGGTTCGCGCCGCCCGTCGTACCAGACGTAGCAGTCGTCGCGGTTGCGCATCGTGCGGCCAAGCGTGAGCACGCTCTTCAGCAGCGAGGTGGCCATCTCCCGTTTGGTATAGAGCCGCGCCTTGCGGTCGCTCGTGAGCAGGGGGTGGGCGTGCAGGATGACGATGGTCCGTCCGGTGCGGCGGGCGGCGGCTTTGAGCCGGCCAAACAGCTCCAGCTCTTCGGTGGCGAAGAGTTCGAGGCTGAAGCCGCCCACCTCGCGAAACGCCCGCGCCTCACAGAAGATGAACGACCCCGCGGCGAGCCGCCGGAACCGGCTGATGGCGTTCCAGACCGCGACTGCGGCGCGCGCCAGCCAGTTGCGGCTCTCTATGGCGACCGTTGCGCCTCCGGCGAGGCACCGCCCGCCGGCAATCACGTCGACCAGGTCGTCGAACAGGGCCCGAGGCGGGTGAGAGTCGGCATCGACGAAGACGAGCCAGTCGCCGGTGGCGTGCGTCGCGCCGGCGTTACGCGCGCGTGAAATCTGGTTCACCGGCTCGAAGACCACGCGCGCTCCGGCCGCGCGGGCGACGTTGCCGGTGCCGTCGGTGGAGTTGTTGTCGCAGACGATGAGCTCGTGTGTCCACCCGCGAGCGTCGAATGCGGCCGAGGCGGAGCGGATGCTCGCGAGCGTTGCGGGCAGGCCGCGCGCCTCGTTGAACGCGGGCACGACGATCGACACTTTCACCGCTTCTGATGATACTTCTGCGATACGACAGAGCTGTATGACTGGACATTCGTGTTCACATCCTTGTTGCTATCCGAGGCGCCTGCGAAGGGGCCGCGAGCGGCGGCAAGGGGCGGCCAGAGGCTCTCCGGAGCCGGAAGGGACAAACGTGTCCGCGTGACTGGTTGATTGCCACAGCGATGTGCGATTCGCACGCCACCAGCCAGCGGGCCGCGGGTCGCGGCCGGGAAGAATCACGCGTTTCCTGGCCTGTTTACCGCTGTCTAACCCAAATGGGAGTGATGGGAACGTCGCTTGCAGCCGTAGACAGCGGGCCCCATGCTGCAACCGTCGATACCCGCTCACTGGACCGAACCGGAGCCTCGCACAACTCACGAGGAACCGCGCGAACTGTCGATCGTTCGCGACATCAGTCAGACGCTGGCCGAACGGCCGGACCTCAAGGCGGCGCTGCGTCAGGCGCTGCAGACGCTCGCGACCCAGAGCGCCGTCGGCATCCAGGGGGCGATGGTCGTCGTGCCCGGCGAACGGGCGGGGCAGGGCGATCTCACGGTGGCCGAAGGCACCGCGGCACCGCGCCCGCGAAACGGGCCAGGTACGGCCGGCGTCAGCGTCATCGACCAGGTGCTGCAGAAGGGGCGTCCGGTCGTGATGCCGCAGGTCACGCGCGCTGTGCCGCGGCAGCCGGCATCGCGTGCCGGCGTGGTGTGCGAGCTGTCGATCGTCGCCGCGCCGATTCTGCTCGGCGGGCGTGCCGTGGGCGCACTGAGCATCGAGTACGCCTTCGATCGCGATCGCGATCTCCACCGCGCGCTCAGCTACGTGACCCTGCTGGCCTCGACGCTGTCGCAGGCCGTCGGCGCCTCGCGGCGGGTGACCGAGCGGCAGCGGCTCAGCGACGAGACGAGCGAGCTGCGTAACAAGATGCTCGAGCAGGCCGACTTTCCCCGGCTCGTCGGCACGTCGGCGCCGCTCGGCGAGGTGCAGACGCAGGTGGCGCAGGTGGCGTCTTCCGACACCACGGTGATGCTGCGCGGGGAGTCGGGCACCGGCAAGGGCCTCATCGCCCAGGCGATCCACCACAACTCGCCGCGGGCAAAGAAGCCGTTCGTCACGGTGAGCTGCGCCGCTCTCCCCGCCGACCTCATCGAATCCGAGCTCTTCGGCTACGAGGCCGGCGCGTTCACCGGGGCGCAGGCCACCAAGAAGGGGCGGCTCGAGCTCGCCAACGGCGGCACGCTGTTCCTCGACGAGGTGGGCGAGCTGACGCCCGCCGTGCAGATCAAGCTCCTGCGCGTGCTGCAGGAGCGCGAGTTCGAACGGCTGGGCGGCACCCAGACGATTGCCTTCAACGTGCGCATTCTGGCCGCCACCAACCGCAATCTCGAGAAGGCGATCGCGGCGGGGGAGTTTCGCGAGGACTTCTACTACCGCCTCAACGTCTTCTCGATTTTCGTGCCGCCGCTGCGCGACCGGAAGGCCGACATTCTGCTGCTGGCGGACCACTTCCTGGAGCGCTTCGCCCGCGAGCACGGCAAGAACGTGCGCCGGATCTCGACTCCGGCAATCGACATGCTGGCCAGCTATCACTGGCCCGGTAACGTGCGCGAGCTGTCGAACGCGATCGAGCGCGCTGTCGTGCTTTGCGACGGCGGCGTCGTGCACGCGCACCATCTGCCCCCCACGCTGCAGACGGCGGAGTCGTCGGGGACCACGGCCAACCAGTCACTCCAGGAGATGGTGGAAGCCGTGGAGAAGGACGCGCTGCAGGACGCGCTCAAACAGGCCCGCGGCAACCGCGCGGTGGCGGCGCGCCTGCTCCGCACCACGCGGCGGATCTTCAACTACAAGGTCCGCAACTACGGCATCGACTGGCACCGGTTCGAGTGAACCGCGCGAGGCCTCCTGCATGGATCGACAGCCCGCGCTGCTTCGTGAATCGTCTGCCTCTGCGCCGGTCGCAGTCGCGCACCCGGCGCTAGCCGCGGCGGCGGCGGGACTCGCCGACAACCGCTGGACGCAGCTGGTACTGGGCATCGCGGCGATGGTGAGCATCGCCGGCCCTCAGTACGTGTGGACCCTGTTCACCGGGCCGCTCATACGCGCGCTCGATACCAACCTGGCGCAGCTCCAGGTGACGTTCTCGGTGCTGATCGTCGTGCAGACCTTCCTGTCGCCGGCCCAGGGCGCGCTCATCGAGCGCTTCGGGCCGCGCGTCCTGCTTTCCATCGGCACGCTCGTCACCGGTCTGAGCTGGGTGCTGGCGTCGCAGGCGTCGAGCGTGTGGGCCCTCTACCTCACCTACGGCCTGCTGGGCGGCATCGGCACCGGCATCGTCTACATCGGGGTCGTCGGCCACATGGTGCAGTGGTTTCCCGATCGCCGCGGGCTGGCGACCGGATTCGTCGCCGCCGGCTACGGCATGGGGGCGCTGTTGTTCACGTTTCCCGTTGCTGCGGCCATCCGCTCCGCCGGGCACTCCACGACGATGCTGCAGTTCGGAGCGATGTTCGGGCTCATCGGCTTCCTCGTGGCGCAGGGTTTCCGCCGTCCGCCCGCGGCTGCCGCCCGCGGGCCGCGCGCCTCGGTCTCGCCCCGTTTCGCCGCCAGCAGCCGCGACTTCACGCCGCGGCAGATGCTCCGCACGCCGATCTTCTGGCTGCTCTTCGTGATGATGACCATGATGAGCACGAGCGGACTGATGGTCACCTCGCAGATGGGCGCGTTCACCGCGGATTTCGGCATGGCCAACACGCTGCTGTTCGGCCTGCCGCTGCTGCCGCTGGCGCTCTCGCTCGATCGGATTACCAACGGGGCCACGCGCCCGTTCTTCGGCTGGGTGTCGGATCGGCTCGGGCGCGAGCCGACCATGTTCATCGCCTTCTCGCTCGAGGCCGTGGCGATGACCGTGTGGCTGCTGACTCGCGACAGCCCGGTGCTCTTCGTGCTGATGTCGGGCGTCGTCTTCTTCGGCTGGGGCGAGATCTTCTCGCTCTTCCCGTCCACGCTCACCGATACGTTCGGCGCCGCCCACGCGACCAGCAACTATGGGTTCCTCTACATGGCCCAGGGAATCGGGTCGGTGCTGGGAGGACCGATGGCAGCGCTGCTGCACGAGCGCACCGGCTCGTGGATACCGGTGTTTGCGCTCATCATCGTGATGGACGCCGCGACCGCCGTGCTCGCCATCGCCGTGCTGCGCCCGATGCGCGCGCGGTGGTTCGCGCGCCTCGGGAGCACGCCGGCCGGAGTCTGAGCCGTGTGGGAACGGGCGGGATAGTTCTACCTGTCTAGCCCTGGGGGCCATCGAGGTTTGAGCGCGCCGAGAGGCGCGCGATTCTCGCGGCCAGCGGCCGGCACAGCCCTCGGAGCGGTCTCCGGTGCGGTCGAGAAGCGTCGGCGCAGACCGCCCGCGTCTCCCGTTCGGCACTGCCGTGGCGCAGAAGGTCGGAGCCATCGGGCAGGTCTGAAGACCTGCAGCCACGTGTCGGGAGCCGGGAGCCTAGGATGCCGCCAACAGCATCTCTTCGAGCTTGCCGAGCGTCTGCATCGCCGGCAGCGCCTGCGCCACGCTGGCGTTCGGCTCGCGCCCTTCCGTGATCGCCGCGAAGAACTCGCGGTCCTGCAGCTCGATGCCGTTCATCGAGACGTCCACCTTCGAGACGTCGATCGGGTTGTTCTTGCCGTCCACCAGCTCGTCGTAGCGGGCGAGGTAGGTGCCGTTGTCGCAGATGTAGCGAAAGAACGTGCCGAGCGGGCCGTCGTTGTTGAACGACAGCGACAGCGTGCAGATGGCGCCCGATGGCACCTTCATGCCGATGGTCATGTCCATCGCGATCTTGAGCTCGGGGTGATACGGCCCCTGGAGCGCGTAGCAGCTCGAGACCGACTGGCCGGTCTGATAGGCGAAGAGGTCTACGGTGTGGCAGGCGTGGTGCCAGAGCAGGTGGTCCGTCCAGCTTCGCGGCTTGCCGAGCGCGTTCATGTTGGTGCGACGGAAGAAGTAGGTCTGCACGTCCATCTGCAGCACCTTCAGCTCGCCGGCGACGATCTTCTTGTGCACCCACTGGTGGCTCGGGTTGAAGCGGCGAGTGTGGCCGGCCATGGCGACGAGGCCCGTTTCCTTCTGCACCGTGACGATCATCTCGGCGTCGGCCGCCGAGTCCGCCATCGGGATCTCCACCTGGACGTGCTTCCCGGCGCGCAGGCATTGCACGGCCTGCTTGGCGTGCATCTGCGTCGGTGTGGCGAGAATCGCCGCTTCGATGCCCGGCTGGGCCAGGCACTCGCCGAGATCCGTCGACCAGTGGGGGATGCCGAACTTGGCGGCGACTTCCCTGGTGGAGTCGGGGCTGCCGCCCGCGAGCGTGGCCACCTCGATGCCGGGGATGTTGCGGATTGCTTCGATGTGCTTGATGCCGAACGCGCCTTGCCCGGCGACACAGATCTTCATGTTTGCTCGTCCTCGCTCGCCTTACCGTTAATGTGATCCTTGTATTCTGCCTCGGCTCGCCCGGACGAGCCTGTCCCTGATGGTCAGGCGGGTCAGGTAAGTCAGGTAAGCCAGGTGGGTCAGGTGGGTAGAACCCTTGCCGAAGAAAGCATGTCGCTACCTGTCACCTACCAGGCGTACCTGACCCACCCGACCTACCTGGCCACAGGCCTCGCGTCAGCGAGGCAGCGAAAGCGCGATGAGCTCACCTGGGTACTGTCGGCCGGACACGGCCACGACGATGTACTGCCGGCCGTCGGCCATGTACGTCATCGGCGCGTTGCTCACGCCTGCCGGCAGCTCCATCTCCCACACGATGGCGCCGGTCTTCTTGTCGAAGGCGCGGAACATCGGCCCGCCGCCGAGGCCGGGTCCGAGGCCGCCGAGGCCCACGCCGCTGTCGCTCCCTTCGCCCATGAACACGAAGTTCTTCGTGACGAGCGCGGCCAGCCGCCCCGGTTTGCCCATCGCCGGCAGGTTGGCAATGCCGGCGAAGGCCGGATGATTCTTGAGTCCGTCGCCATTGGCAACCGACCACAGGATGTCGCCCTTGTTGAGATCGATCGCGACCAATCGCGAGTAGGGCGGCTTGAAGGGATCGGGCAGCCCGCGCGGTCCGGTGAGGCGGGGCACCGCCTGCTTCACGAACGGCAGGGTGGACTCGAGATGCAGCGACTTGCCGAGCGCGAGGACGTCGGGCAGGTGCGCCGACGGCACGTAGAGGACGTTGGTCTCCTTGTCGAAGGCGGCGCCGCCCCAGTCGGCGCCGCCGTTGGTGCCGGGCATGAAGATGGTGCCCTTGGGCCCGTCGGGGCTGCCGAGCAGCACCGGTGGCGTGTAGAGCGGGCCGTACTTGTACTGGCTGACGATTTTCCGCGCTTCGGCCTTCAGCTCCGGCGTGAAGTCGATCAGGTCGTCGTCCGACACGCCCTGCTGATCGAACGCCGGCGGCTTGCTCGGGAACGGCTGCGTGGGCGAATACCACTCGCCGGGCACGTTGCCCTGCGGCACCTGGCGCTCGACGATCGGCCACACCGGGCGGCCGTTGGTGCGGTCCAGCACGTAGACGAACGACTGCTTCGTCACCTGGGCCAGCGCCTTGATGCGGCGGCCGTTCACGGTGATGTCGGCGAGCACGGGCGCGGCCGGCAGGTCGTAGTCCCAGAGCCCGTGGTGCACGACCTGGTAGTGCCACACGCGCTTGCCGGTCTTCGCGTCGAGGCACATGACGCTCTCGGAGAACAGGTTGGTGCCGGGGCGCGTGCCGCCGTAGTAGTCGCCGGTGGCGTTCTCGAACGGCAGGTAGACGTAGCCGAGCTCTTCGTCACCGCTGATGAGCGACCAGGTGCCGCTGTTGCCGGAGTAGGTCCACGAGTCGTTCAGCCACGTGTCGTTGCCGAACTCGCCCTTGCGCGGCACGACGTGGAACGTCCACAAGTGCTTGCCGGTGCGGACGTCGTAGCCGCGAATGTCGTCGGGCGGCATTTCCTTCGGCGCCTTGACCCGCTCGTTGAGGATGTCGGTGGCCGGCGCCGGCACCCCGCCAATGATGATCACGTCCTTCACGACCAGCGGGCCGCTGCTCCAGCGCCAGCCGGTGATCGGGCGATCGAAGCCTTTCAGCAGATCCACCTGGCCGTTTTCGCCGAAGTCGGCGTAGCGCTTGCCGGTCTTGGCGTTGAGCGCGACGAGGCTGCTGCCGATGTTGGCGAGAATCCGCGCATCCTTGCCGTCGCTCCAGTACGCCAGGCTGCGCGTCGCGCCGCCGCGCGACGGCTGCCCGTCAGGCCGTGGCGGCAGCGTGTCGTGCCACACGGTCTTGCCGGTGGTGGGTTCGAGCGCCATCACCACGCCGACCGCCGTGCTCATGTAGAGCAGGCCGTTCACCACCAGCGGCGTGTGCTGGTAGTTGGCCGGCGCTTGCGCATCGGGATAGAGCGTCCGCAATTCCTCGGGCAGGCCGGAGCGCCGCCAGGCGATCGTCAGCGCCTTGATGTTCACGCGATCGATCTGATCCAGCGGCGAGTACTTGGTGCTCGCCTTGTCGCCGGCGTAGGCCGGCCAGTCGCTGTTCGCGCCTGACGCGCGGCCCGACAGGTTCCACGCGGCGACCGCGATCACGACCACGAGAGCGGTGCACGAGACAGCGGTGGGGCGGGAGCGAAAGGCGGCCATTGAGTCCTCCGGGTGAGCGTGAGTGTACCCCTGGCACCTGGAGGTGTAGGGGTAGGAATCAACGCAGCCGGGCGCGGTTGAGCAGTCCCGCCCGCGAACGGACCGGCAGCACCTGCTGCCACCACGCCGGCGGTTCCGCACGGTGATAGGCGGCGAGTGCGCGTCGGGCGGCGGCGAGCGGATTGGGCGGGCCGGGACGCCGTGGTTCCTTGACGCCGAGCATCTGCAGGCGGCGCAGTACGCGGCGCTTGGTCACCGGGCTGTCGATCGGCGGGCTGATGTCGCGGTAGGCCAGTCCCGCCATTCCCAGCAGTGTCGCCAGGCAGTCGTGTGTGTACGACATCAGGTGCCCGCGCGCGTTGATGCAGTAGCGGAAGTCGCGATGCACGCCGACGAGGTCGAGCCGCGGCACGCTGACGATCAGCACGCCGCCCGGCCGCAGCGCCGCCTGCGCCGCGCGCAGCATGGCCAGCGGCTCGGCGACGTGCTCGATGACATGGTGCAGCACGACGATGTCGAACGACGCGTCGCCGGGGATCGTCATCAACTCGCCATGCCGGGGAAAGGCGGCGCGCTGCGCCGGCTCGATGCCGAACGTGCGCCAGCCGAGATCCTGGAAAGCGTCGAGCAGTTCGCCGGCGCCGCAGCCGATGTCGAGCACGCGGCCCCCGGGGCGCGGCCGCGCGACGTCAAACGTCGACTCCACTGGCTGGAACAATTCGCGGACATAGGCCGACGGGGGACGCCCGGTCAGCTCCGGCTCGTGCTGACGCGACTGCCCCCAGTCCCCCG
>DATMDI010000085.1:0-14627 GCA_035557875.1 Vicinamibacterales bacterium | reverse complement strand
ATGGACCGGCACCGCCTGGGAGGCCGCGGCGCGGCTCGTGCCCGAGGCGCGTGCGGCCGCGCGCGCCGGCGTCGCGGCGCCGCCGCTCGGACCCGCCGGTCCGTTCGACTTCTCACCAGCGATCCGGACGATTTCGCCGGCGGATCTCGAGGCCGGCGCGCCGGCGTGGCGCCATCGCCTCGAGGGCTGGTCGGTCGCGCTCGTGCCGGTGTGGCTCGCCGGCGTGCTCCTCCTGTCGGTGCGCCTCGGGTTGGCATGGGTTTCGATCGAGCGACTGCGCCGTCGCGCGCTCGCGCCGGTGCCGCAGGCCGTCACGGCCCGCGCCGCCGATCTGGCGCGCCGCCTCTCGCTGTCGCGCGCGGTGCGGGTCGTGCAGTCGGCCGGCGTGCAGGTGCCGGCGGTGGTCGGGTGGCTGCGTCCGGTCGTCCTGCTGCCGGTCAGTGCGTTGACCGGCCTCTCCCCCCTGCAGCTCGATGCGATCGTCGCCCACGAGCTCGCGCACGTCCGGCGCCACGACTTCGCCGTCAATCTTCTGCAGACCGCCGCCGAGGTGCTGCTGTTCTACCACCCGGCGTCCTGGTGGATCTCGCGGCGCATCCGCGTGGAGCGGGAACACTGCTGCGACGACATCGCGGTGTCGCTCTGCGGCGATCGGGTTGTCTACGCGACGGCGCTCGCCGATCTCGAAAGCCTTCGCGGCCGCGAAACGCTGGCCCTCGCGGCCACCGACGGTCCGCTGCTGCAGCGGGTCCGCCGTCTGCTCTCGCCGTCGTCATCGGCGCCGCGCCCCTCCGGTTGGCTTGCCGCGGCCGTGCCGCTCGTCCTCTTGGGCGTCGTCATGGGGGGCGCAACGCTCACCGGCACGACAGCGTCACCCGAACCGGCACAGAACCAGGCGGCGCCCTCCGGCCGCGCCATTCCTGCAGGCAGCGGCGTGGTCCGCGGTCAGATCGTGGATGCGCAGTCGGGCCGCCCGGTCGCCGACGCGACCTACGAGATCACCGGGCCAATGGACTCGGCGCTCGGTCGCTCGGACGACAGCGGCCGCTTCGAGACACGTCCGATCAAAGCCGGCGCCTACACGATGTCCGTACTCGCGAAGGGCTACGTGATGGGGCGGTACGGCCCGCGGGAGTCACCCTTCGGCACACCGATCGACGTGCGCGACGGCATGGTCTCCGCCGGCATCGACGTCAAGATGTACGCCGCCGGCGCGATCAACGGCCGCATTCTCGACGAGAACGGTGAGGGGCTGCAGGGCGTCGAGATCGTCCTGGAGCCGGCCTCGGGACCGGTGCTCGCCGGTCGGCGCCCCTCGGCAGCCTTCGCGCAGACCGTCGAGAAGGGCGTGTATCGGATCACGGCGGCGCCTGGCGACTACTACGTCCGCGCCTACGTCGGCGATCCGTTGCCGCCGGGCAAGGACGGGAAGCCGCGCACGTATGTCTCCACGTTGTATCCCGGCGTGCGGGTGATGGAGGAGGCGCAGCCGCTGCGCCTCGAGGCCGGGCTCGACCTCTACGACATCGACTTCACGCTGGCCAGCGCGGCCTTGCTCCAGATCAGCGGCCGCGTGGTCGACCCGAGCGGCGACAGCCTCGACAGCGTTCGCGTGTCGATGATGGCGCTCGAGGGACCTACCACGCGCATGAGCGAATCGTCCGTCGGCGTCGACGCCGAGGGGCGTTTCGAGATTCGCGGCGTCTTACCCGGAACTTACATGCTCAACGTCTGGGACAAGCGCAAGACGTCACGCTGGGTCGGCGCGATGAAGCACCTGACCTTCAACGAAAACGTCGAGGATCTCGAAATGCGCGCGACTGCCGGCGCCCGCGTCATCGGCCGCATCGTGAGCGACCCGGCCAGCACGCGGCAGCTCGACATCAGCGAGGTCAGCCTGCAATTCGAGAAACGGCTGACCCCGAACGGCTTCACGATGGCTGGCGGCACGCGCATCGCGCCAGACGGCTCGTTCGAGACCGACAGCCCGGGCGGGCTGGTGAACATCGGAGTCCAATACCTTCCCGAGGGTTGGACGGTGAAGTCCATCCACCTGGATCGCGTGGACGTCGATGGCCAGGCCGTAGACCTGAGCGGCGGCACGCGCCAACTGCAGATCGTCCTCACCGACCGGCTCACCAGCGTGGCGGGGATGGTGGTCGATCGCAACGGTCGCCCACTCGCCGGTTACTCGGTCGTGCTCTTCCCGGCGGACGAGACCCGCTGGACGCCGTCGTCACGATTCCTGAAGGAAGCGCGTTCGAGCCAGACCGGCCAGTTCCGGCTCGGGGACGTGGCTCCGGGCTCGTATCTCGCGGTCGCGCTGCGCGACCTGCCGTTCCGCGCCTGGACCAACCCCGACGTACTGGCACGCCTGCAATCGATCGCGACCAAGCTCAGTGTGGCGGAGGGCGAGCAGAAAACGATCGCGATCCGCGCCTCGCCGACGCCCGACGGGATCGCGCAGCCGTAACCTCGTTTTCGTGGGGCCGGTCTTCAGACCAGCCCTACCCTACCCGCCGTACCCGCTCTACCCGCCTCAACGGGCGCGAAGCGCCCGCGCTAATTCCGGCATTCGAAGCTGCGGGCGTCCTGTGAATCCCCGGTGCCCTTGTAGTGCGCGTGCTGCGGGTGGGCGCACAGCGGACGGCTGCGGCCTGGCAGCGCGCGTCCTGTCGCGCGCACACCGTTCGGCGCCGTGCCCTTCTCCACCCAGTCCATGAGCGGCGTCAGCAGATCGAAGTCGTCGAGCGCCGCCGGGCCGCCGCCGCAATGGGCCATACCCGGCACCATGAACAGGCGGCTCCACTCCATCACCTTCGAGGCGCCGCCGTTGGCCGCCGTCATCCGCTCGTAGTAGTCGAGCGTGTCGAGCGCCGAGAACCACGGGTCGCTCACGCCGTGGAAAAAGATCAACTTGCCGCCGTGGTTCGAGAACGTGTTGAGGTTGGTCCAGCGCGACGCCGCGATCAGCGCTTCCGAGGGGTCTGCCGCGGCCGCCGCCGCCCGCGCGTCCACATCCATCGAGCTGGCTGAGAACGGCGGACCCACCGGGTTCAGGCCGCCGTGAAGGAGGCCCGGAATCCCCTGTGTCGCCGCGATGCCCGTGTCGTAGGGAAAGCCGGGATAGACCTGTCGCCCGCGCGAGTCCTTCGGGCCGGCGAACCCTTTCTCGATCGCGACCGCCTGCTCCATCGTCAGGCAGCTGTCGGTCTTCGCCCCTGTACACGCCAGGGTCTTCGGATCGAACCGGCATGCCAGCTGATCGAAGATCATGCCGTCCTTCACGCCATCGGCGGCGTCACAGGCGTTGAGCGCGCCGTCGATCACGAGCTTCTTGTCCGACTCCGACAGCGCTTGCCGCACCTGCGGCGCTCCCTGCGGGTTCTTCGGCGCCACGGTGTTGAGCATCGTCGCCACCCACTCGTCGCCGATGCCGGAGAAGTTGGTCCGCATCGCCGGCGCACCAGCGATGACGCCGTCGAAGTAGAGCGGATGGCGCTGCGTCACGAGCATCGCCTCGCGCCCACCGGTCGAGCAGCCGGCAAAGTACGACTTGTCGGCCGGCCTGGCGTAGTGCCGCGCGATGATCTGCCTGGCGAGCTCGGCAACACGGCCGATGGCTTGATAGGCGAAGTCGAGGCTCGCCTGCTGCTCGGCCATGAAGCTGCCGTCGAACACCTGGCCCTGATGTCCGGTGTCGGTGCTGGCCACCGCGAAGCCGCGCGCCAGCGCCGGGTTGCCGCCGGTGGCCGTGGCGCCGATCGGGAACCCGACGTTTCCGTTCAAGCCGCCGCCGCCCTGAAAGAGAAACCGGCCGTTCCAGTCGGCAGGCAAGGCGAGCGCGAAGCCGATCCCGTAGCTCTTGCCGTCCGCCCCGGTGCGCCGGTCGAGCACGCCGTCCAGACGGCAATAGGCGGGCAGCTTCACGGCCGGTGGCGGCGCGCCCGGAGGCGCCGGCGGCGTCGAGCCGGCGGCGATCCATTCGGCCTTGGTGATCGACAGCGCGAGGCCGGGCATCTGCAGGCTGGTCAGCGTGCCGCAGGCGGCAGCGTCGCGGGTCGCGACGGTCTGGGCGTCCGCCGGGGCGAGACCGGCGATGAGGCTCGCGGCGACGCAGGGGGCAAGGAGGATGCGCATGCGCGGATTCTAGTGCGTTCTCACCCGACAGTACCCGCCCTACCCGCCTACCCGCCCCACGCGCCCTACCCGCCCCACTCGCCCTAGTCGCCCTAGTCGACCGCGTGCGGCGACGGCTGCAGCAGCGGCAGCGCCTCGGACGGCACGCCGTTGACGGTCAGCCCGTTGTGCATGAACGACGTCGCGCCGGCGAGGAAGGGGGCGGGAAAGTTCAGCACCGGCGCCGACACGGCGTTGAGCGCCTCGACGTGATGGGCCGGCAGTGCCAGATCCAGCGCCGCGAGGTTGGCGTCGAACTGATCGAGCCGCCGCGCGCCGATGATGGTCGAGGCCACGCCCGGTCGCGACTGCACCCAGGCCAGGGCCACCGCCGCGGGTGTGGTGCCGAGCGCCGCCGCGACGCGCGCGACCTCGTCGAGGATCGTGAAGGTGCGCTCGGTGAGCCGCGACAGCGCTCGGGCGCCGCGGTCGGAGGTGGCCGACGCCGCGTCTTCGCGCCGGAACTTGCCGCTCAACACCCCGCCGGCAAGCGGCGACCACGGCGTCACGCCGAGCCCGAGCTCGCGCGCCATCGGCATCAGCTCACCCTCGACCGTCCGCTCGAGCAGCGAGTATTCGATCTGCAGGGCGACGAGCGGCGCCCAGCCGCGGAAGAGCGCGATGGTCTGCGCCTGCGCCACCTTCCACGCCGGCGTGTCGGAGAAGCCGATGTAGCGCACCTTGCCCGCGCGCACGAGATCATCGAGCGCCCGCATCGTCTCCTCGATCGGCGTGAAGCGGTCCCACACGTGGAGCCAGTAGAGATCGATGTAATCGGTGCGCAGCCGCCGCAGCGACTGCTCGCACGAGGCGACGACGGCCTTGCGGCCGGCGCCGCCGCCATTGGGGTTGCGCCGCGACAGGTTGCTGAAGAACTTGGTGGCGATGACGATCTCGTCGCGGCGGGCGCGATCGTGGGCGATGTAGTTGCCGATGATGCGCTCCGAATGGCCGCCGGTGTAGCCGTTGGCGGTGTCGAGGAAATTGCCGCCGCGGTCGAAGTAGCGCGCCATGATCGCCTCCGACTCGGCGACCGTCGAGCCGAAGCCCCAGTCCTCGCCGAAGGTCATGGCGCCGAGGCAGAACGGGCTGACGCGCAGCCCCGAATGTCCGAGGGTGACGTAGTGGTCGAGTGGCATCTGGTCTCCTCGCGCGGGCCTGGCTAGGCGACCGCGGCAATCGCCTCGGCCGCAGCCTCGGCTCCGCCTTCCTGACGCACCACGGCGGCGGTGGCCGCGGCGCGTTCGCGGTAGCGCGGCTCCTCGAGCAGCAGTCGCAGCTCGGACGCCACGCGCGATGCGGTGTAGCGCTTCGGGTAGAGCGTCCGCGACACGCCGAGGCGCGACACTCTGAACGCGTTGTCGGGCTGATCGTGGCTGTGCGGCACGACCAGCATCGGGCAGCCCGCCCGCAGTGCCTGCGCCGTGGTGCCGGCGCCGCCCTGGTGCACCACCGCGCGCGCCCGGGGGAACAGCAACTGGTGCGGCGCCCGGTCCACGAGCAGCACGCCTTCGGGCACGCGTGCCGGCACGTTAGTGGCAAACCCGCCCGTCAACAGGACGGCGCGAACGCCGAGACGGGCCGCGGCCTCGGCGCTCTCATGATAGAAGCGGCCGGCGGCGGCCACTGCAGACGAGCCGAGGGTGAACACGACCGGCGGCGTTCCGGCCTCGAGGAAGGCGTCGAGCTCCGGCGTGAGCGCGGCGGGGCCGTTGTAGAACACGAAGCCTGTGGTGCGCATCCGCGCCGGCCAGTCCGGTTGTGGCTCCGCCAGCACGCGTGAGAACAGGCCAAGGTTGAGGTGCGGCGAGTACTGCCCCTCGATCATCGGGTTGCCGGCCGGGGGCAGGCCATGCCGGGCGCGAAGATCGGCGAGCGGCCTGGTCCACTTGCCGATCTCGCGGCGGACGAGCCGCATTACCAGCCGCCGCAGCCAGGGCCAGGAACGCACCAGGCCGGCAACGCCGGGCAAGGCGGGCAGCAACGGAAAGTCGTAGTCCGAGAAGAGCGAGAGCGGCGCGAGGATGGTGCCGACCCACGGCATCTTGCGCGCGGCGCCGACCGCCGGCGTGCAGAACGTCAGCGGGTGGCTGACCAGCACGTCGGCGCCGGCCGCCAGCCGCAGCGTCTCGTCGTAGGTTTGTTCGAGGGCGGGCACGACGAACTCCTTCACCACGACCTCACCGCCTCTGCGCGGATCCATCACCCGCTTGAGCGCCGCCTCGTCACGCAGGTCGACATCGGGTCCGAGCGGCTGGAATTCGAGGCCTTCCTGCTCTACCGCCGGCCGGTACGACGCTGAGGTGGCGACGACCGGCCGGTGGCCCCGATCGCGCAGGGCGCACGCGAGCCCGATGTAGGGGTAGACATCGCCGTACGAACCGAGCGAGGTGATGACGATGCGGCGCGACACGGCTCGAAAATGCTACCACCACGTGCGCGGGCGCCACGGGCTGCTAGGATCGCCACGTGACCGCTTCCTTGTCGCGTGATGCGGCGTGGGCACTGCTCACCGAGTGGACGCAGGGCGAGAGCCTGCGCAAGCACGCCCTCGCGGTGGAGGCGGCAGTCCGCGGTTACGCGCGGCTCGCCGGCGAAGACGAGACCGCCTGGGGTATCGTCGCCCTCTTGCACGACATGGACTACGAGCGCTATCCGTCGCTCGAGGAGCACCCGTTCCGCGGCTGTGCCGAGCTGACGCGATTGGGCTACCCCGAGTGGGTGACGCGCGCCATCCTCTCGCACGCCAGCTACTCGAGCGTGCCGCGCGAGAGCGCGCTCGAGAAGACGCTCTTCGCCTGCGACGAGATGGCGGGGTTCGTCACCGCCGCCGCCCTGGTGCGCCCGTCGAAGAGCGTGCTCGATCTCGAGGCGCCATCGGTGATCAAGCGGATGAAAGACAAGGCCTTCGCGCGCGCGGTGTCGCGCGACGACCTGCGCGAGGGCGCCGCGGTGCTGGGGCTGCCGCTCGAGCAGCACGTCGCCAATGTGATCCAGTTCCTGCGGGAAGAAGCCGACTCTCTCGGGCTCAGGGGGTCGCTCTAACCGGCGAAGCGGCGCGACGCCGCAATTGTTTCAGGGCGGTCTGAAGACCGCCCCTCTACAAACCCCACCCGAGCTGACTACCTGGCGGGCGCCGGCGGGTTCTTCACCGCCGCGTCCCAGTGTTCCTGAATCAAGCCGCCATCCACCCGCACCATGTCGAACCAGTACGCGGGGTACGTCTTCGTCGGGTCGTCCGGATCCTTGTTCTCGCGCTTGAACATCATGAACACATAGGACCCGCTGACGATCGTGAGCTCTGGCTGGTCTTTCCACTCGGCCTTGATCGGCTCCGGCTTGCGGGTGCGGCTGAAGAACTCGACGAACGCCGCACGCCCGGTCGGCACGTTGGGGTTGTGCTGAATATAACCGGGCGCCATCACCTTCTCGGCCAGTTCGACATGACCGTACTGAAGGATGTCCTTGAACTCGACGGTGGCGATCTCGAGATTCTTCTTCTCCTGCGCCGACAGGTCGAAACTGACCGTGCCGTAGTCGACGCCGTCGGGGGCGCCGCCGTAGGGAGTCTTCGGCTGCTTGAGCGCCCAGTCCCAGTGCTCCTGCACCTTGCCGTTTCGGAGCCGCAGCAGATCGTAGGTGTTGTACTTGTAGGTCTTCGACGGGTCGGCGGGGTCTTTCCCCTCGCGCTCCCAGATCACCACCACGTAGTCGCCCTTGGCGAACGCGATGACCGGCGGCTGCGCCAGCGCGGGCTGAATCGGCACCGCGGGCCCGAGCGAGCCGAAGAATTTCACGAACCCGTCGCGACCGGTCTGGATGTTGATATTGTGCTGAATGTAGTCTTCAGCCTGGTACTTGGGTGCCAGCTCGACGTGCCGCGACTGGATGACCTCGCGCCACCAGTCGAGCACGAACTGGAGGTTGGCTTTCTCTTTCGCGTTCATCGCCGCCTGAGCGGCCGAAGGATCTGCGGTGGCCGCCGACAGGGCGGCGGTGAGCACGCAGCGTCCGACCCATTTGTGCATCGTCGTCTCCTTGCGCGTCGTCGCTCGAGGAGGTTCCCGAGGACCGGGGGAGCATACCGCCGTTGGTTTGAAAGAGTGCGGCCGAGTTTGTAAATACGAAACGGGTCCGCGATTTGGTACGGCCGCGTCGGCCCGGAAAGAACGGAAACATCAACCTTACGCCAGCTCGGAAGCTGCGGGGCGTGGCACACGGGTTGCTCTTGAGCAGGTGACCAGTGTCTGCGCTGGAGGCCACATGGGTGTCTCGACCTCTACCTTACGCGTACGAAATCGGCTCGCGGGCGGCCACGCCCGCTTACGCCCGTTGGCTGCGCTCGCCCTCGTGGCCGCGCTGTCCGCTGGGTGCGCCAGTACATCGGTTCGCCCCGCCGCGACCGACGACAGCGGCATCTCGACCAGGGTGAGGACCGTTCTGCTGAACGACTCTCAGGTGGCGGCCGGCAATATCAACGTCACCGCCAGCAATGGCGTTGTGACGCTCTCGGGCCGCGTGCGTTCGGAAGCCGAACGCGACCGGGCCGTCGCGCTGGCCCGTCAGACCACTGGGGTGAGCGATGTCCGCTCCGAGCTCGCGGTCGGGCAACCCTGATACGCCTCCGACGGATCCCGCTGATGCCGGCTCCCCTGCTCCGCGTCCGCCACGCGCTGGCCGCTGCGCTGATCGCGGCCGTCGCGAGCGGAGCAGCGTTCGGCGAGACACAAACGCCGGCCGCACAAACGCCGGCGCCTGCCCCGCCGCAGACGCCCAACGGGTTGCCGCCGCGGCCTGATCCGCGCAGCGTTCCCCGCCCGGCGGCAACGCGGATCAAGGTCACCAGCTTCAAGATTGAAGGTGCCGACAAGCTTGGGGCCGGGCGCGTCAAGGCGGTGCTGGGCACCAAGGCGAGCAGCTGGATACCCTGGGGCCGCAAGCGCTATTTCGACCGCGCAGTGTTCGACGCCGATCTCCGCCGCATCGAGCTGTACTACCAGGATCGCGGATACCCCGACGCGAAGGTCGCCACGTTCGAAGCAAAGCTGAGCGACACCCAGGACGCGATCAGCATCTCCGTTACGGTCAACGAAGGCGAACCGCGGCTCGTCGAGCGCATCGGGCTCGAAGGCTTCGACGTGCTGCGGCCGCGGGCCCTCGAGGCGCTGCGCCGCCGGCTGCCGCTCCAGCCCGGAGCGCTGGTGGACCGGGCGCAGGTCACGGCCACTCAGGCGATGGCGACGCGCGCGCTCCAGGATCGCGGCTATCCGCTCGCGCTGGTGTCGACCGAAGAAACGCCGGTCCCAGCCAAAGAGGTCACACTCACGCTGCGGGCGTCGCCGGGGGCCGATGCGCTGTATGGCCCGGTGACAGTGAGCGGCAACGTGAGCGTGGGTGACGACGTCATCACGCGTACGCTCGCGTTCGAGCCCGGGAACCGCTTCAGTCTGGCGACGATCCAATTGAGCCAGCGGCGGTTGTACGAACTGGGACTCTTCCAGTTCGCCACCGTGTCGCCCCGCACCGAGGAAGTAGCCGACGGCCGGGTGCCCGTGCACGTCACGGTGGCCGAGGCCAAGCACCGGCAAATCCGGCTGAGCGCCGGATACGGCTCGGAGGAACGCCTCCGCGGCCAGGCCGAGTGGAAGCACGTGAACTTCTTCGGCGGCGCACGCACGGCGAGGGTGGAGGGCAAGTATTCGTGGCTCGAGCGCGGGCTGCGTGGCAGCGTCACTCAGCCCTACCTGTTCAGCCCCAAAGTCTCGGTCACCTTCTCGGGTCAGTCGTGGTTTACCGACGAACCGGCCTTTCAGCTCGACACCAACGGTGGACGCGCCACGATGACCTACGAGTTGAGCCAGCGCAACCCGGTCACGGGCCGCGGCGGACGGTCCCAGGTCTCGGTGTCCCTCATCGGCGAGCGCGACGACTACGTCATCGAGCCCTGGGCCCTCGCCGACCTCACCGTCCGCAGCGAGCTCATTGCCCTTGGTCTCGACCCGCGGCGGGGAGAGGCGCACGGATTCCTCGGCGCCATCGCGCTCGACTATCAGCGCACCACCGCCGACAGCGTCCTCGATGCCAGCAGCGGATACACCCTCCTCGGCCATGTCGAAAGGGCTGGAGCCTGGCTGCCGGGCGATTTCGCCTACAAGGAATACAGCATCGAGGGGCGGTATTACCGCCGCATCTCGCGCATCGGGGTAGTGGCGACCCGCGCACGCCTGGCGACCCTCGATCCGGACGGCGCCTTCATCGAGCCGGTCGGAGAGGTCATCGACGTCGGCGTGCCGTTCTTCAAGCGCTACTTCCTGGGCGGTTCGAACAGCCTGCGCGGCTGGGGGCGCTTCGAGGTGGCGCCGCTCAGCGCGTCGGGGCTGCCGATCGGCGGATTCAACCTGCTCGAGATGTCCACGGAGTTCCGGGCGCCGCTCTTCGGCAAGGTATCGGCGGTACTGTTCGCCGATGCCGGAAGCGTGGGGTCCGAGCCCCGGCACGTCGGGCTCACGAAGCTGCGCTACGACGCGGGGGTGGGTCTGCGCTACCTGACGCCGATCGGTCCGGTCCGAGTCGACTTCGCCCGGCAGCTCACTCCGATTCCCAATCTGCTGGTCGATGGCGTTCCCGAGACCAAGCACTGGCGCATCCACTTCAGTCTGGGACAGGCGTTCTGATGCAGCGCTGGGCTCGCCGCACCGTCAAGACGCTGGCCGGATTGCTGCTGGCGATCGTGCTCCTCGTCGCGGGGGCACTCATCGCGACGCAGACGGCCTGGTTCCGGGCCTGGGCGGTTGGCTTCGGCGAGCGTCAGGCGGCGCGGCTGCTGAACGGCGAGCTGCGCATCGGGCGTCTGGACGGCAACCTGTGGAGCGGCGCCACCCTCACTGACGTCGCCATCACCCAGGACGGCCGGCAGGTGGTGACGGTCGAGCGCGTCCGGGTCGCCTACAACATCCGGCAACTGCTCTCGCGCAACTGGCGGTTCCCGGAGATCGCGCTCACCCGCCCGTCGATCGTCCTGATCCACGACGACACCGGCTGGCGGATCGCCAACCTGCTGCGGCCCCGCCGCAACGAATCGGCCGCGGCGCAGCCGGTGGAGCTCCCGTCGCTCGTCATCGAACAGGGCACGGTGACTATCGAAGATGCGGCCGCGCGTGACGGCGTGCGCTGGCCGCGCCAGGTGCAGGGGCTCGACGGCGACTTCGGGCTGACGCTGTCGCGCGGCCTCACCGACCTCACGATCCGGCGGGCGTCGTTCGACACCGCGCAGCCGGCGCTCGCGGTCGCGGAGCTGTCGGGCCGCTGGATCGCGAAAAACGGCAGCCACGAGGTCCGGGATCTCCACCTCCGGAGCGCCGCCAGCGCGATCGATGGTCAGTTCGTCTACCGCCCGGCGGCTGAACCAGGGCGGTCCGCGATCACGACGCGCCTGCTGCTGTCGCCGCTCGACCTCACCGAGTTCAAGGGGCTGGTCCCGGCACTCGAGGGGCGGCCGCTGGTGCTGAACGGATCGCTGAACGCCGAGGGCCCGCTCGACGCCGTGGTGATCAAAGCCAACCTCACCGATCCGCAGGCGGGCGGCGTGCGGGCCGACGTCGTGCTGGCGTCGAGTGGTACGTCGCGCACTATTCGCGGCCAGGTGGATACGACGAGGCTCGATCTCGCACCCATTCTGAAGGACCCCGCGCTCGCGAGCCGGCTGACGTCGAGCGATCGGGTCGATCTGGCCTTTGCCGACGGCTGGACGTGGGAGCGGCTCAGCGGCACGGTCGGCGTGCAGTCGTCGAACTCGACGATCTGGGGCTACCGATGGGACAGCGTCCGCGGCCGGGTGCGGATTGCGCGCCGGACGCTGACCCTCGACGGCGCCTTGCGCGGTTACGGCGCCAGCGCCACCGCCAAAGGCACGATCCAGCCGTCGGCTCGCCCCGTCCGCTACGCCCTGACGGGCCACGTCGACGGTGTCGACGTGCGCCGGCTTCCGAAGCAGCTGCGCCTGCCGGCGCTCGAGAGCCGCCTGGCGGGCGACTACACGGTGACGGGTGCCGGTTCACAGCTCGATGCCTCGGCTACCTTCGACGCATCGACGATCGAAGGTACCGAGGTGCGCGACGGCGCCACCGGCCGCTTCAACAACCTCGATGGGACGCTCCATTACGGCTTCACCGGCCACGTGACTCACGCGGACATGCAGCGCTGGGGGCGCACGCTCGACGTGCCCTCGATCAGCGGCGACGACTACGTCTCCAGTTTCACCGGGCAGCTCGCCGTCGACGGCTCGGGGTCGTCGCTCGACACGCTCGTGCTCGACGCAACCGCGCAGCTCGAGCCCTCCACGGCGTTTGCCGCGACGTTCGGACCGGCGGACGTCACGGCCGGCGTCGCCAATCGCACGCTGACGGCGTCGTATCGCGGCACGGTCGGTGGATTCGACGTGGGACGCCTCACCGGGCGTGAGGATCTGGCCGGCATGGTCGCCGCAACAGTGGACCTGAACGGCACGATCACCGGCCTCGGCGAAACCTTCGATCTCGAACGGGTCTCGGCCCGCGGCAGCGTACTGCTCGACCCGTCCACGATCGGCCCGCTCGTCCTCGACATGGCCCGCGTGGAAGGCAGCCTGCGCGGGCGCGAGGCCGACATCACCATGTTCGAGGCCAAGGGTCCGACGCTTACGGCAACCGCCAGCGGACGCCTGGCGCTCGGCGACCGCGGCCAGTCGAACCTCACCTACAAGGCGGCGCTGACGCGCCTGGCGGACATCGGGCCGCTCCTCGGCCGGATGCTCGAGGGGCGGGTGCTCGTAGACGGCACGATCACCGGCAATCGCGCCGCCCTCGCCTCGAAGGGCACCGCGGCCTTCTCCAGCCTGAAAGTGGACGACAGCTTCGACGCGCTGACGCTCAGCGCCTCGTTCGACGCGCGCGTGCCCAATCTGGAGTTCCCGGCGCTGACCGCCGAGGTCGAGACCGATGCCACGCTCGTCACGGTGGCAGGCCGGGAGATTCCCAGCCTGCGCGCCACCGTCGCCTACACCGAGAATCGCTTCAGATTCGAGGCCACCGCCAACGAAACCGGGCGCACGATCACGGCCACCGGCGACCTGGCACTGGTCGAAGGCGGCCGCGAAGTGACGGTCAGCCGGGCGGCGCTCACCGCGGGGCCCGCCACCTGGGCCCTCGCCGACGCGGGACCGGTACGGGTGCGCTATCAGAACGGTCTCATCACGCTGCCGCAGCCGGTGACGCTCGTCAACAACGGACAAGAGCTCTCGGCTGAGGGGACGTTCGCGATCAGCGACGACGTCACCGGCTCGCTCGACGTCGTCATCTCGGGCGTCAACCTCACCGAGCTCGGTGCCCTGTTCCTGGTCAACCGTCAGCTCGCCGGCACCATCACCGGCGACGCCCGCATCAGCGGCACCCCGGCCACGCGCAACGTCGTCGGCAACATCAAGCTGCTGGCCGGCATCGTCGACGGCTACGCCTTCCAGTCGCTCGACACGCTGGTCAACTATCGCGGCGAACGGGCGCAGGTGGATGCCATCCTGATCCAGTCGCCGACGTCGAAGCTCGAGGCGACCGGCAGCATTCCCTTCTCGCTCACCCGCGGCGTCCTCACGGATCAGCCGATGACGCTCGACATTACGAGCGCCGGGATCGACCTGGCCGTGCTCGAGGCCGCGAACGCTGGCCTGGTCGACGCGGCGGGCCTCCTGGTGGTGGACGTGCACGTCACCGGCACCGGCAGCAATCCGAAAGCGAACGGGTCCGTGCGCGTCGAAAAGGGGGCGTTCACGGTGGCGGCCACTGGCGCGACCTACACCAACGCCACCATCGACGCGACGCTGCAGGACCAGGCGCTGCAGGTCACGCGGCTGCAGATCTTCGACAACAACGGCGACGCGCTGCAGGGCACGGGTCGAGTGCAGGTCGAGAACCGCGCCGTGCGCGACATCGAATTCACCGTCACCGGCAACGACTTCACCGTGCTCGACAACGACTTCGGGCACGTTTCGGTGGATGTCAGCCTCAACCTCTACGGCACGATTCGCGCACCCAAGATCGCGGGGCTGGTGCGGCTGCACTCGGCCAGGCTCGAGGTCGATCAGATCCTGGATCGCTTCGGCTCGTCGCCCTACGAGGCGGTGGCGCAGCCCGACCCCACCGCCAAGCCGCCCGCGCCCGGCGAGCTGTCGCTGCCGCTCGGGATGAACCTCACGATCCAGGTGCCCGACAACCTGATCCTGCGCGGCCGCGGCCTCCGCACCAGCAGCAGCTCCGTGGGGCTCGGCGACGTCAACCTGACCGCCGGCGGCGACTTCACGCTGGTGCGCGAAGGCACGGCCCCGCCGGTCCTGATCGGCACCATCGAGACCGTGCGGGGCAACTACGACTTCCAGGGCCGGCGCTTTCAGGTGCTGCGTGACGGCACCATCACGTTCC
>DATMDI010000084.1:0-21258 GCA_035557875.1 Vicinamibacterales bacterium | reverse complement strand
CATGCCGTCGGAATGGCGCGCATCGATCCGGACTTCGCGAAGCACCAACTGACCTTGATGCTGAAGGCGCGCTATCAGCATTCGAACGGACAGCTCCCGGCGTATGAATGGAACTTCGGCGACGTCAATCCGCCCGTGCACGCCTTCGCCACGCTGTTCATGCACAGCATCGCCGGGAACATGGGTGCCGTCGACCTGCCGTTCCTGCGCCAGTCCTTCACCCGGCTGCTGCTCAACTTCACCTGGTGGGTCAACCGCAAGGATCGCTTCGGCAAGAACGTGTTCGAGGGCGGCTTCCTCGGCCTCGACAACATCGGCGTCTTCGACCGGAGCGCGCCGCTGCCGACCGGCGGTCATCTCGAGCAGGCGGACGGCACGGCCTGGATGGCTCTGTTCAGCCAGAACATGCTGGAGCTGGCCGTGGAGCTGGCCGCGCACGATCCCACGTACGAAGACATGGTGTCGAAGTTCGTCGAGCACTTCTACTTCATCGCGCTGGGCATGAACCGTCCTGGCGCAGACGGCATGTGGGACGAGGAGGACGGCTTCTACTACGACGTGCTGCGCCTTCCGGACGGGAGGTCCACGCGCCTCAAGGTCCGCTCGATGGTCGGATTGCTCCCGCTGGCCGCCACCACGGTCGTCGAGAAGTGGCAGCGCGAGCGGGTCCCGCGGGTGATGGCCGCCGTCCAGGAACGTCTGCGCCGGATACCCGAACTCGCAGGGACGATGCACGCGACGGGCGCCGGGCACTTCGGTGTGGCCGAGCGGGGACTGCTGGCGCTGGTCAACGAGGAGCGGCTCCGGCGGATCCTGTCGAAGATGCTCGACGAGAACGAATTCCTCGGGCCGCACGGCATTCGCGCGCTGTCGAAGTTCCACGAGCGGCATCCGTACACGTTCAACGTCGGCGGGCAGGAACACCGCGTCGACTACCTGCCGGCCGAATCGGACAACGGGATGTTCGGCGGCAACTCCAACTGGCGCGGGCCCATCTGGATGCCGGTCAACGTCATTCTGATCAGGGCGCTCCTGAACTACTTCACCTACTACGGCGACAGCTTCAAGGTGGAATGCCCGACGGGTTCCGGCAGGATGATGAACCTCTTCGAGGTCGCCAAGGACATCGCCGACCGCCTCGCCGCGATCTTCCTCAAGGACACGTCCGGCAGACGGCCGGTCTACGGCGGCACGAAGACGTTCCAGGAGGACCCGTACTGGCGCGACTACCTCCTCTTCTACGAGTATTTCCACGGCGACAACGGTGCGGGCCTGGGGGCCAGCCATCAGACGGGATGGACGGGTGCGGTCGCGTCGTTGATTCAGCTCTTTGGCATGCTCGACGCGGAAAAGTTGCTCGCCGCCGGTAAGAGCGGCGCCTTCTCTCGGGGAACTCGGCCTGTGAGCTGACATGGGCCGGCGTGTGGGATAATGTCTATCAGACCACCCGTAACTTGTTGATTCTAAAGTGGAGAGATGTCCGAGTGGTTGAAGGAGCACGCTTGGAAAGCGTGTGTAGGGGAAACTCTACCGAGGGTTCGAATCCCTCTCTCTCCGCCAATCTCGCTCGCTTCGCTCGCTCATTGGCGGGTCGAGGGGTCTTCCGGTTGGCAGCGACGTGCTGCGCACGTCGCTAGCGGCACCGAATCCTCTCTCTCCGCGGCGGGGTATCCTGCGGGGTCTGTGGCGACATCCCCCTTCCGAATCACGCAGCCATACGGCGCTGACGTGGGCCGCGAATCCACCACGCTCAGCGAACACGCAACCGTCGCCGACGCCTTTGCGGAGATCGATCACCTAGCCGCCACGATGGCGCGCACGGGCGCGCCCTCGGATGCGATCACCCTGGTGGTGCTCGACGCGGCCGGACGCGTGTACACCGGCCCATGGCTCACTAGCAGCGGCGATGCCACCGCCGCCGAGGCGCGTTGGACCGGAGCTGTGCCGTGCCGCTGACGCTTCGCCGCCTGTTGTCTCACCGCGTGTTCTCCCCACTGCATGCGGCCGCGACCGTCGAGCGGCTCGCTGAGAAGCTCGATGCCCAGCGACGCGACATCAAGGCCCTGAAGGAACGGCTGCACGAGCAGCGCACGGAGATCCGGGCCCTCCGTGCCGCCCAGCACGAGTCCGCGAAGGTCGCCGCGGCGCTTGCCAAGAGCCAGCTGGCGCTGACGGAGCAGACAGGTCTCCGCGTGACGGCTGATGTGCGGGCGCTGGTCAAGGAGGTCGGCGATCTGTCGCGGCGCCTGGATCGTCAGCAGAAGGTGCAGGCGAAATGGGAGACAGGCGTGTCGTGGCAGCTCGGTGCGGTGATCCGCCGCCTGTGTCTGCCGTCGGATATCCCATTTCCGTTCAAGCTCGCCGCGCGGCGGTTCAAGCTGCGCTCGCAGCACGAGGAGGACGGGTATCTCCTCGCGCTGCTGGAGGAGGTGGGAACGACCAACCGGCGTTTCGTCGAGATTGGATGCGGCCGGTCCGGCGGGAACGCGGCCATCCTCGCCTTCGAGCTCGGGTGGAGCGGCCTGATGGTCGACGCAAACCCGGACGCCATCGACTACATCACGAAGATCTACGCCTTCAACGACGCCGTGCAGGGCGTGGAGGCGGAGGTGACACCCGAGAACGTCAACGGGCTGCTCGCCGCGCACGGCTGCTCCGGAGAGGTCGACCTGCTGTCAATCGACATCGACAGCTACGACTACTGGGTCTTCGAGGCGCTCGACGTCTGTTCTCCGCGGGTCCTCATGCTGGAATACAACGCCGGATTCGGGCCCGACCGTCTCGTCACGATCCCGAGGGGCGCCCTTGTCGCGGATGCGCCAAAGGGCTACTCGGGAGCGTCGCTTGCCGCACTCACGGCGCTTGCGGCGCGCAAGGGGTATCGCCTCGTCGCGTGCGAGTACTCGGGGGTCAACGCGTTTTACCTGCGGAACGACGTGGCGCCAGCCGTTCCCTCGCAGACGGTGACGCGTGCCTACCGGCCGCAAATGAGCCGGCTCGAGGTTGACGTCGAGCGGCCGGGACCGGAGGAGCTGTACCGGCGGATTGCGGAGCGGCACCTCCCGCTCCAGGACGTCTAGCGAGTGGCCCGGGCAGCCCCGCCCACTGGCGGGGCTTCGCCCTTCCCACCGACCGAAGGGAGGGGTGCCTTGGCATCGTGGACGTCGAGTTCTGGCGGTGGATCCCCAGCCTTCAGACGCGAGGGCTGGTGTGGCGGCGCAGGTACAAGATGACCGGTCCGACGGACGGCCCCACGGCGAATCCTTGTAGTTCTGGAGCGTGCGCGAGGTGTAGGTGAGGCCCCAGCAGGCCAGCCATCCATGCGACACAGATGATCGTCCTCATGCTGATTCTGGTCGTCGCCTTGTTTCGGGTCGCCGATCCCATCGCCTGAGCGGCCCCGTTCCGCGCACCGTTCGCACATCCGCCCGAAGTCGCGTTACGCCCGGGCTTCTACAGCCGGGGTGCGAGCCCTGTTTATCTCGAGTTCATGTGGAACTCGCTACGCTCGGGGCATGACACGTATCGCTCCGGTCGTTCTCATCGTGATCCTGGTGTTCACCCCGGTTGCCGCCCAGCCAGATCAACCGCGCGTCGCGCCGTGCCGGCCCGCTGACTCGATCGTGCCGCTGTCCGGACTGGCCGAAGCCAGCGGCCTCGCGGTCAGCCGCGCCGTTCCCGGGCGTCTCTGGACGCACAACGATTCGGGCGAACCGGTGCTCTTTGCGCTCGACGCGCGTGGAGCCGTCGCGGGCCAGGTCCGCTTATCAGGGGCCAGCGTGGAAGACTGGGAGGCGATCGCGGTGGGCCCATGCGGTACGGGCTCGTGCCTGTACGTCGCCGATATTGGCGACAACGAGGCCGGGCGCAAGCGCATCACGGTGTATCGCGTCCCGGAGCCCAAGGGGGTCAGTGGATCGATTGCCGTCGCCGAAGCCTTTTACGCGACCTACCCCGACGGCCCGCACGACGCGGAGGCGCTGCTGATCGGCAGCGACGGCCGGCTCCACATCGTCACGAAAGGCGAAACCGGACCGGTGGCGATCTACAGGTTTCCGGCACAACTGCAATCCGGTGCCAGCATGCGACTCGAGCGCGTCGGCACGCCGATGGCGGGCAAGTCGGACGTTGCGTCGCGCATCACCGACGGCGCCGTCTCGCCAGACGGGCAGTGGGCGGTTCTGCGCACGCGATCGAGTCTCTCGTTCTACCGCGCGTCTGATCTGCTCGCCGGCCAGTGGCAGGTCGCAAGCCGCGTCGACCTCACGTCGCTGAAGGAACCACAGGGAGAGGGCGTGGCGCTGGGAGCCGACAACACCGTGTTCGTCGCGGGCGAAGGCGGAGGGAAGGGGCGGCAGGGCACATTCGCGCGCTTCACCTGCTCGCCGAAAGGGTGATGCGCCTTTGTTGCGGTTCCGGCTTGCTGCACACTGATCGGCACCATGAGAATCCTCGTCGTGGAGGACGAGCCGATCGCCGCCGCATTGCTCGCCAAGGGGCTGCGCGAGCACGCCTACGCGGTGGATATCGCCGCCGACGGCAGGGCAGCCTTGGAGCAGACCGGCGCCAACGACTACGACCTGCTGATCCTCGACGTGCTCCTTCCCGGCATCAATGGTCTCGACCTGTGCGAGCGGCTGCGTCGTGACGGGGTGACCGCACCCGTCTTGATGCTGACGGCGCGCGGCGGGCCTGACCAGCGCGTCGAGGGGCTCGACGCCGGCGCCGACGACTACCTGCCTAAGCCCTACCACTTTCCAGAACTGCTCGCACGCATCCGGGCGCTGCTTCGCCGCGGGCCGGCGTTGGCCTCGGCCGTGCTGTCGATCGACGATCTGACGATCGACACCCGGGCGCGCCGCGTCGAGCGGGCGGGGCGGCCGATTCAGCTGACGACGAAGGAATACGCGCTGCTCGAACACCTCGCCCGCCGGCCGGGAGAGGTCATCGGCCGTGCCGACATCGCCGAGCACGTCTGGGACGACAGCTTCGATCCGATGTCCAACCTGATCGAGGTGTACATCCAGAGGCTGCGCCGCAAGATCGACGACGGGCACGTGGTGAAGCTCATTCGCACCCAGCGAGGTGCGGGATATACGCTCGACGTGTCCGATGCTCCAGACGCTGAGGATTGAGAGCGTTCGCGGCCGGCTGACGTTGTACTACGTCAGCGTCCTCGCGGCCGCGCTCGTCATCGTCGGCCTGCTGATCTACGTGCTGCTCGCACGGGCGCTCTACGTGCGCGTGGACGAGAACCTGCAGGCCGTGGTGCGGATCGCGATGACGTCGCTCTCGAACGACCTCGCCGAAGGCCAGGACTATCAGGACGCGGCGCGGAGCACCGCGGCGGAGCAGGCGTCGAGCGAACAGATGCTCGCCATCTACGACATCGACGGCCGGCTGCTCGCCGAGAGCGGCCGGGATGGCGACCTCGAGATCGCGCTTCCAGCCGCGAATGCGATTCCCGACGGCGAAGAACTGCTGCAGACGGTGCTGGAAACCGACGGCGACGATCGGCATCGGCTGGCTTTCCGGCGCGTGTCGCTGTCTGCCTCCCAGTACATCGTCGTGGCAGGCGCCGATCTGGAACCGATGGACGAGGAGCTCGAATTCCTGCGGCGCATCCTCGCCTATGTCGTGCCGCTGGCGCTGGCTATTGCCGGCGCGGGGGGGTGGTTCCTGGCGCGGCAGAGCCTGTCGCCGGTCGTGGCGATGGCCGATCGGGCCCGGAGGATCGGCGTCGAGAACCTGAGCGAGCGGCTGCCGGTCGCCAATCCGCGTGACGAGCTGGGACACCTGGCGGAAACGTTCAACGAGCTCCTGAGCCGGCTCGAGACTTCACTGATCCAGCAGCGCCGGTTCATGGCCGACGCCTCGCACGAGTTGCGGACGCCGGTGACGACCACCCGCACCGCCGCGAGCGTCACGCTGCAGCAAGCGCACCGCGACGAGCACGAGTACCGTGAGGCGCTTCAGATCGTCGAGCAGCAGGCGGTCCGGCTGTCCCGCGTGGTGGACGACATGTTCACCCTGGCGCGGGCCGACGCCGGCAACTACCCGATGCGCGTGACGCCGATGTACCTGGACGAGGTGATCGACGACATCGTACGCGCCGCCCGAGTGGTGGCCTCGACGCGGAACGTGACGATCGAGACGACGACCGTGCCTTCGGCGGCGTTCACCGGCGACGAGGATCTGGTCCACCGCCTGATCGTCAACCTGATCGACAACGCGGTGCGCCATGCGCCGGCCGGCAGCACGGTGCGCGTGGAGTTGGACGAAACCGCGAACGGCTACGCGATCGCGGTCAAAGACCAGGGCCCCGGCATCCCTCCCGACATCCGGCAGTCCATCTTCGAGCGCTTCTACAGAGGCGATCCGGCGCGGCGCTCCGACGCGCACGATGGTGCCGGGCTCGGACTGGCGCTGGCGCGCTGGATCGCCAACGCCCATGGGGGCGATGTCACGCTGGCACGATCGTCGGCATCCGGGTCCACGTTCGTCGTCTCGCTGCCGTCGTCCCGCTGAGCCGCACACGCCCGGTTTATCTCCCGTTCATGCGGTGGCCGCTACGCTGGAGATCGATCCAGTCAGAGGAGGGCGTATGGACGAGACACGGCAAATCATCCCGTTCGGAGGCTTGATCGCGACGATCATGGCTGCCGGCTACATGGTCGTGCAGTTGCACGGCCAGGTAGCAGCACCCACGGGCGACTACACCAATGCGGCGACCGTCCAGGTGCGAGACGGGCAGGGGCAGATCGTCCTGGAAGGGCAGTTCACTCCGGCAGTGGAGGAAGACGGAGACGTAGAGCGGCGCGCCACGCTGGCCGCGACTGGCGTCGATGCCGATGCGACGGGGGAGGCCGAAGTGGAGTTTGCAAAGGCGGCTCCGAGCGATCAGGAGGTGGAGTTCTCGGTCACGAACCTGGCGGCGGGTGCCACGTTCACCTTCGTCATCGACGGCACCGACGTGGCGAGCGCCACGACCGACCGGCGCGGGCGCGCCGAAGTCGAGTTGAACGTGAGGATGCCCGGCCGTTGACCTCCCGCATCCGGAGCGGGCTACACTCGGCGCATGGCGCAGCGCCTTGTACTTGTCGTTCTCGGAGTGATGGTGGCGGCCGGCTGCGCCGGCGCGGCCGCTCCGCCCTCCGCCTCTGGATCGGCGGCGGTCCCGTTCCCGTCCGGCGAACTGGTCGATCTGTCACACACCTACGACCAGACGACGATCTTCTGGCCGACGTCGTCCCCGTTCGCGCTGACGAAGGTGGCCGACGGCGAGACGCCGGCCGGCTTCTACTATTCCGCCAACGATTTTTCGGCCGCCGAGCACGGCGGCACGCACATCGACGCGCCGGTTCATTTCGGCAAAGGGCGAATGAGCGTCGATCGACTGCCCCTCGAGTCGCTCATGGCGCCAGCGGTGGTGATCGACGTCACGCAGGCGAGCGCGACCAATGCCGACTACCGCGTCGCGGTCGAGGATTTCTCGCGATTCGAAAGGCGGCACGGCACGATTCCCAGCGGTTCGATTGTCCTGCTCAAAACGGGGTTCGCCAGCCGGTGGCCGAACCCGGAGACCTATCTCGGCACCGCGGAGCGGGGCGAAGCAGGGGTCGCGAAACTGCACTTTCCTGGCCTGCACCCCGACGCCGCCACATGGCTGGTGAGCAACCGCTCCGTGAAGGCGGTGGGGATCGATACGGCCAGCATCGACTTCGGACAGTCCACGCTGTACGAGACGCACCGCATCCTCAACGGCCGGGACATTCCGGCGTTCGAGAACCTGGCGTCGCTGGATCGGCTGCCGCCGACGGGATCATTCGTGATCGCGCTGCCGATGAAAATCGGCGGCGGGAGCGGTGCGCCGCTCCGCGCGGTGGCGGTCGTTCCCGCCGCGGCGGCGAGCTCAGCACGCTAGACGCCCGCCCGGAGGGCGGGCAATTGAACACTGCCCCTGGCGAGGCGGAGCCTTCGTGCTTGACGGTCTGAGGCGAAGCCTCGCTAGGTGTACATCGGCCGGCGGTTGTTCAGCGCGAGCCAGCCACGCGCGACGCGGTAGATGAACCAGAGCGCCACGAGGCCGAGCGGTATCCAGACCAGGAGCAGCCCGAGCCCCAGTGTGAAGACGACGAACATCCCGCACAGGACCACCCACAGCGCGCCGAACCAGAACGTCCGGATCTGCCAGCGGAAGTGCGATTCGAGCCAGGTGCCGCGCGCCTCGGACTGCTTCACGTAGTTGAGGATCACGGCGACGATGGAAGGCCACCCGATCAGGAAGGCGCCCACGACGCTCGCCGCGCCCAGGATCCCGATCCCCAGGCTGATGGCGTGGAGCAGATAGATCGCCTGGGTCCAGCCGATGAGTGGGTCGGCGTTCTGAGCCGTGTGCGTCGGCAAGGGCTGCGCGCTCGAGGATCCGGTCATGTCGTGCACCTCTGCTTGAAGAGGACGTGACGATGGCGTGCAACGTTCCAGCCGGGGCGGGCGGAGCCCGAAGGCTGCACTCTACATTAGACTTGGGGCCTCATGGAGGCGAACCGATGACGTTCTCTGCTCGACGAATCACCTTGGCGTTGCTCATGGGCGCGCTGATTCTGGTTGGCGATGCTGGTCGGGCTTCGGCGCAGGCGGCCTGCGATCGGGCCTGCCTGCGCACGATGCTCGACCAGTACCTGGACGCGGTGATCAAGCACGATCCAAAGGCCGCGCCGCTCGTCGTCGGCTTCCGCCAGACGGAGAACGCCCTCAACGTGGCGCCGGGTAACGGCGTCTGGAAGACGATGACCGGCCTGGGCAAGATGCAGCGCCGCTATCTCGACGCGACGAGCGGCCAGGCAGGCTACTACGGGCTCATCGAGGAAGGCGGCACCACCGCGCTGGTCACGGTGCGGCTGCGTGTCCAGAACCGCAAGCTCTCCGAGGCCGAGTGGTACATCGCCCGCGAGAACGATCCGGGACTGAGCGGGCCGCGCCAGCCGGGCCGTCCGCCCGCGAACCTGTTCAACGCGGAGTACCTGATTGCCAACCCGCCACCGGATCGCGTCGTGCCGGCGGCCAGGCGCCTCACGCGCGATGAGCTCATCGCGGTGACCCAAAGCTACTTCGACGCCATCACCTCGCACGACAACTCGGTGGCGCTCACGCACCCCGGATGCGGTCGTGCCGAGAACGGATCTCCGGCACCCGCCGGCAAGTTCTTCCCGCCCGCTCCGCGGCCTGCCGCGGCCGGCGCGCCGGCCGGGCCGCCTCCAGGGGCGTCGTCCAACGACTGCGTCGGCGGGCTGGCGAACTTCAACCTGTCGATGGTGGTGGCGACGCGTATTCCGCTGGTGGACGAGGAAGCGCAGGTGACGCTCGGCATGGCCGTGTTCATCCGCCGCCCCGGGTCGTCCACGCCGCGCAACGTGTTCAGCGAGTGGTTCAACATCGAGGACGGCCGCATCAAGACGATCTACACGGCGATGTTCTATCCAGCCCCCACGCTGGCGGTGCCGAACTGGCCACCCTATAACGGGAACTTTCCGCTGCCGGCGACGACGGTGCCCCCGCCGCCCGAACCCCGTCCCTGATCACCCGGGTCCAGGCGCGGGGGACCTGGCCGGCGCAACGGACGATTCGCTAATCGGCGGCTGCGGGTTCGAGCGTGACGGTGTCCAGGATCCGCACCCGCCCGGTTTCGAGCTCGTACACGGCGCCGACGAGCAGGGCCCGGGACGCGATCTTCCGAGCCTTGACCTCGGGAATCTCGAGGAGCTGGCGCATCGACCACCGCACATTCGCGTCCACGCCGGCGCGGATCGCCGCTATCGTGTCGAGGCCGGCCGGTATGTCGCGCAGCCCAGGGGTGATGTTCTCGAGCAGCGCGGCGATGCGTGCGGGCTGCTGATCCGCGCCGCGAATGCCGGCCAGCGCCGCATCAACCGCTCCGCATCCCTCGTGTCCCAGCACGACGAAGAGCGGCGTGCGGAGATACAGCGCGGCGTACTGCAGCGACCCCAGCACTTCTGGAGAGATGACGTTTCCGGCGACCCGCACGATGAACAGCTCGCCAAAGCCGGCGTCGAAGATCAGCTCGGGCGGCACCCGGGAGTCGCTGCACCCGAGGATCGTGGCGTAGGGGTGCTGGGCCTTGGCGAGCTCGGCCAGCAGCTCCTTCTGCACTGTGGGAAACCGCGCCTCGCCACGAACGAAGCGCTCATTCCCTTCCATGATGCGTCTCAGCGCTTCTTCAGCTGTGAACGGATTGCTCGTCGTTTGGACCACTCGACAACCCCTGAACGCGGTTCGCGTCGCGCCGCACAACGGTACAGCTTGGGTCCGCGACGGACAAGGGCGAGAAGAACGACCCCGGGCCCACGAGGTCAGAGGTAGGGCGGCTTCAGCCCCGCCTGCGAAACGACGCGCGCTACCGGACTTTGCGGCCGTTCACGCGGGTGGCGGTGGACGCGTCGTTGCGGTCGGTGCGCCACGTCGGGTGGCCGAAGTGAATCACCCAGTCGCCGTTGTGCGACACCACCGCGTTGTCGAAGACGAGCCTTCCCACCTTGCGCCAGTTGCGGAACGTCCGGCGCTCGCGGGACGCGGGTCCGGACGTCTCGCCCTCGTCGGTCAGCTCGATGTTGAAGGTCAGCGTGCGCTTGGGGAACGGGTCGCCCTTGTCGAAGATCTGGGCCATCACCTCGTCGCGGAAGTCGAGGTCCGTGCCGGGGATCCTCGGTTGTTCCGGCGCGACCAGCATGCGCATGAACTCCGGCGCCTGCGTCGGCGTGCCCGCCGGCTTGTCCAGCTCCGCAATCGGGTAGAGCTGCCGCATCGACGGCTGCTGATCGACGTTGCGGAACACGAGCCCCACGGTGATCAGCATCGGCACGCCGGCGCCGCGGTTGGCGAGGGTGGTATCGGGTGCGTTGCGCAGCTCGGCGTCGTTGATGAACTCGGTTCTGGAACCGCCGATGTCTTCCTGCGTGAAGAAGTTGGCCGTGCGCAGCGGCGTCAGGTGATAGGGATCGCTCGTGGGAAAGAGCTTCCCGACCAGTGACAGCGAGCGGGTCTGCCCGCGGCGCGTCTCGGTGCAGCACGTCGAGTAGCGGGCGACGACGAGCGCACTGCTGCCCTTGGCAAAGTAGCCGCTGTAGGGCGTGTCGGCGTCGATGGTCCAGCGGCCGGTCAGGCAGACGCCGTTTGGATGCACCAGCCGGCGGAAGCCCTTGCCCTCGGGTCCCCACCGCAGATCCACCGGCGAATCGAGCGTGCGCGCACTGTCGGCGCGGAACTGTTTCGGGAAGCCGAACGACGCCAGGCCACCGATCACGGTTCTCAGCGTCACTTCCTGCACCGGTAGCGCCGGCTCGCCGGTGGCGCCCCAGATGCGCTGATACGGATTGGCGTTGAGCGCCTCGACGACGTCGGCGAATCTCGAGCCGACGTAGCGACCGCTGTCGTCGGCCCTGGGCTGGGCGAGCGCGATGGTGTCGGTCATCGCGCGACTATACGCCGCTCCGTTCGGGGTTCAAGCTGGAGCGTAGGGCGGGGCTTCAGCGCCGCCTGCAGAACAGTCTAGAGGCCGTAGATCTCGCCGAACTTGCCTTCCAGGTACCGCAGATACGGCGCCGGGTCGACGGGCGACCCGGTGGCGCGCCGCACCAGTTCCTGCGGTTCGAACATGCGACCGTGCTCGTGCACCTCGCTCCTGAGCCACGACAGCAGCGTCGAGAAGTCGCCGCGGCCGATGTCCGCATCGCGGGCGGGATGCGCCGCACCGAACCGCTCCCAGAGCTGTGCCGAGATCAGGTTGCCGAGCGTGTAGGTGGCAAAGTAGCCGAGCAGGCCCGCCGACCAGTGGATGTCCTGCAGCACCCCGCTGGCGTCGTCCGGCGGCCGCACGCCGAGGTACTCCTCCATCAGCCGGTTCCACGCCGCGGGCAGCCCCGCGGCGTCGAGCCGCCCCTCGACCAGTGCGATCTCGAGCTCGACCCGGAGCATCACGTGCAGGTTGTAGGTGGCTTCGTCGGCCTCGACGCGGATGAGCGACGGTTCCACCTTGTTGATCGCCCGGTAGAAGTGATCGAGGCTGACGCCGCGCAACGGCTCCGGCAGCCGGGCCTGCAGCAGCGGATAGAAGTGTTCCCAGAACGGGCGCGACCGGCCGACCAGGTTTTCCCACAACCGGCTCTGCGACTCGTGCACGCCCAGCGACGCGCCGCCCTCGAGCTGCGTGCGATGGTGCGCGCGGCCCACGCCCTGCTCGTAGAGCGCGTGGCCGGTCTCGTGCAGCGTGCCGAACAGCAGCGAGAGGGGATACCGGTCCATGAAGCGCGTGGTGATGCGCACGTCGTCGCATCCGATGGCGGTGGCGAAGGGGTGCGTGGACTTGTCCTGCCGCCCGCGCGTCCAGTCGAAGCCGAACGTCGAGGCCACCTCCACCGAGAACTGCAGCAGCGTCGACTCCGGAAACGGCTGCCGCAGCACCGCGTCGTCCACCGCGGGGCGCGCCGCAATCGCCTTGAGCAGCGCGACCTGTTTCGGGCGCACGACGTCGAACACGGCCTGGACGGCGGCGGTGGTCATGCCGGGCTCGTAGTCGTCGAGCAGCACGTCGTAGGGATGGACGCTGCCGGGAAAGAAGCCGACGTACTGGCGCTTGAGCGCGATCACCTTCTCGAGGTGCGGCTGGAAGGCGGCGAAGTCGTTCGCCTGGCGCGCGTCGCCCCACGCGTGCTGCGCGGCCGAGACCACGTGCGCGTGCTCGGCGACATACGCCGCCGGTACCTGCGTGGCCTTGCGGTAGTCGCGGGCCGTCACCGCCAGCAGGCGCGCGTCGCGCGCGTCGGGGTCCGCACTGCGAAGCTCGTCCTGTGCCCGGCCAAGCAGGTCGCCGACTTCCGCCGCGGTGAATTTCTCGTGCGCGAGCCGCCGCACCGTGCCCTGCATTTCGCCGTGCGTGGGCGCGCCGCCGTTGGGCATGCAGACGCGCTCGTCCCATTCGACGAGGTCGGCGGCGTGCCGGAGATCCGCGACGTCGCGGATCCGTTCGTTGAGGGTGTCGAAAGCCGATGCCATCAGGAAATGGTATCCGTTGTAGGCATGTAGCGGTCGGTCTTCAGACCGACCGTCGAATGGATCGATCAGCGTTCGACGTCGCGTTCGCCGGTGGCGGCGCCTGCCGGCAGCGGAGGCGCTCCCGCTCCACGTCCACCGCCGCGCCCGGCCGGCGGCGCCGCGCCCACGCCGGCCCCGTCGTCCTGCACGGTGCGCCGCGGCCGCACGATCCCCTTCGCGGCGTCGGCCGCCACGGCGCGGTCCTCGGCGCGTTCGGCCGACAGCGACATCGAGATCGCCGTGTTGCCCGGGTGGCAGTCGTAGGGCAGCAGCTGGCCGCCGTCGAGCGGCGTCAGCGGGAACGACACCGTGAACGGCTTGTCGTAGGTCACCGGGTCGTCGTAGGTGGCCTGGTACTGAATGATGCCGTCGGCCACGCGCCGGAAGCGCTCGGTGATCACCATCTGCGTGCTGTGGCGCACGCCGTTGCCGTTCACGCCGATCGCGGTCTTGTCGGTGAGGTTGGTCGTCTCGACCACCAGTTCCTCACCCTCCCACCGCGCCCGCGCGTCGCCGAGGTACTGATGCATCGACGAATTCAGACGCGGACGGCCGTCGGTGTAGAGGATGCGCGTGTCGGGCAGCATTTCGTACGAGAGCACCACCATGCCCGGCGCCTGCACGATGCGGTTGCCGTTGCCGTAGATGACGCGCAGGATCGACCCGGCGATGCCGCGAGTGATGCACCGCTCGTAGAGCGAGAAATCTTCCCAGGAGTTGAGCGGGCCAGGCCCGTAGGTGCCGCGCGGCATCTGGCGCGCCTGCCCGTCCACCTTGACGGCCGGCAGACGGCCGTCTGCCGGATCGACGATCAGCCGCGTCTGCGGAAAGAACCGGCGCGCATAGTCGAAGCGGAAACTGCTCTCGGCGCTGGTGTCGCGCTGTTTCGCCGCAGCGTCGATCTGCGCCTTCCGGGCCGCCGTGGCGGCCTCATCGAGGTAGAGCGCTGGAGTCTGTCCAGGCACCGCCTGCGGCGCGCCGCGTCCGCCGCGGCCGCCGGCGGCCATGGGGACGTTCTCCATGTCGTCGCTCGACCAGACGCCCTGCAGGTCCGGGTCGCCCCATGGCGTGCGCGGCGCCTTGTACTCCACGGCCTTGCCACCGAACGCCGTGATCACCAGCGGGGGCGGCGTGCTGCGCGCCTGGCCCGACAGCGGCGCGCCCGCCGACACCATGAACGCCACGATGCCTGAGGCGGCGCCAACAGATGCGATCAAGCGCATGGTCATCACGATCACCCCTCGAGAAGTGGACCGCCTGAGATTCGACGGCCGTGAGATCGGGCGCATTTTACGCCGCTGCGGCCGCAGTCGTCGAATCGGCTCGACCCGCCCTATATGTAAGTCGGCCGCGAGTCGAGTACAGTAGTGCAGCTCACCAGTTCATCCTTCTCAGGAGCGTACATGTCCACTCGCAATACCGGCGATCGCGTGGTCCACTCCCAATACGGTGACGGGACCGTGCAGAGCAGCAACGAATATCACACGGTGATCGACTTCGACGCGCACGGCAAGCGGACGTTCGTGTCGCCGCGCGTCGTCCTGGCGGAATCGTCGGTCCCAGCGCCCGAGAAGCCCACGCGCAAGAAAGCGGTGGCGCGCAAGAAGAAGGAATAGCGCGCCCGGGCAGATACCGCGCGGTTAGGTGGACGTGCGGCGGACGTTCTCGGCGCGCGCGCCCTTCGGCCCCCGGCCCACTTCGAACTCCACGCTGTCGCCCTCACGCAGGTCGGCGATGCCTTCGCCGAAGATCGCGCTCTGGTGGAAGAAGTAGTCGTTCCCGCGATCGTCCTGGATGAAACCAAAACCTTTGTCTACCCGAAGTGTTCGAATCTTTCCTGTCATTCCACGCTCCCAGACCTGGCGAGAACCTCGCCGACGTTACCTGACGCTGCGGCGGACTTGCTCAGAGCTGCCACTCACACTGCCGCGGTGACTCGGGCGCGTCGACGCCGCAGCGGACGACGCGGCCATCGGCCACTTCCATCTGCGCCGTGATCGCCGCGTTGTGGTCGCCTTCGACCTGCGGCACGCAGCCGGCCAGCAACTGCTTGGCGCGCAGCGACGCAACGACCACGAATTCGTACGAGTTGTACTCCCGGGGACGGTTCACCACCTGGTACCTCCAATTGGACGGCCATGGTGAGGACCCGGCAGGATTGCAGGCGGCTCAGGACGGCATTGCAACCTTAACACGACCCGGACACCGCCATCGACAATTTGCCCCATGTGCCGGGCTATCGCGACGTCCCGCCGCGCCGCGGCCGGAACCGACCGGAACTGGGTCCACCCGGCCGGCCGGCGCCGCCGGAATGCGGACGCGCGTGCCCCGCCGGACGCGACGGGGCGTGAGCGCCCGCGGCGTGGCCGCCGCCGCGCCGCGCCGCGTTGGCCTTGGCTCGCTCGCGCTCGAGCGCCTTGCGCTTGCGGATCTCCGCGATGCGCTGCGCCAGCGGCACTTCGAGCTGCGGTGCCGACGCCTTGTAATCGAAGTCGGGCAGCGTGACGCGCGGCAGCGTCTTGTGGACGGCGCGCTCGATGGCGTGCAGATCGCTCTCTTCGTCCGGCGCCACGAACGTGAACGCCTCGCCGGTGAGATCGGCGCGACCCGTGCGGCCGACGCGGTGGATGTAATCCTCGGGCGCCGCCGGCACGTCGAAGTTGATGACGTGGCTCAAGGCTTCGACGTCGATGCCGCGCGCGGCGATGTCGGTGGCGACGAGCACCTTGTAGCGTCCGCTCTTGAAGCCGGCGAGCGCCTGCGTCATCAGCCCGCGCTTCAGCAGCTCGACAAGCAGCGTCGCCTTGAGCGGCTGCGGCACCGGATAGGCGGCCTGCGTGATGCCGGCCGCCGGCGCCGCCTGGCGCTGCAGCGCGATGGTCGCCGGATTCTTCAGCAGGTCCGCGGCCAGGCGGCCGATCTCCGTCGGCATGGTGGCCGAGAAGAACAGCGTCTGCCGCTTCTGCGGAATGTGCCGGAGGATGCGCTTGATGTCGGGCAGGAAGCCCATGTCGAGCATCCGGTCGGCTTCGTCGAGCACGAGATACTCGATGCCCGCCAGCTTCGCGTACGGCCGCGTCGCGTGATCGAGCAGCCGCCCGGGTGTCGCCACCATGACGTCCACGCCGCTGCGGAACGCGTGCTCCTGCGGTCCCATGCTCACGCCGCCGAAGATGGCTGCGCCGGTCACGGGCGTGTGCACGGCCAGGCCGTTGAAATCCTCGAGGATCTGCGCCGCCAGCTCGCGCGTCGGCGTGAGGATGAGCGCGCGGGTGGTGCGCCGCGGGGCGCTCAGCAGCTGGTGCAGGATCGGCAGCAGAAACGCCGCCGTCTTGCCGCTGCCGGTCTGCGCGCACGCGAGCAGATCCCGGCCGCTCATCGCGGGGGGAATGGCTTCGGACTGGATGGGTGTCGGTCGGGTGAAGCCGAGATCCCGGATCCCCTTGAGGAGATCCGGGTGGAGGTGAAGCTGGGTAAAGGGCAAGTGAAACGCCGCGTCCCTTACCAGCGCGCTTCGCGCCGCTGACGGCCGAAGCCAGCGCCGCCGCCGCTGTTGCCGCGCGGAGCCATCGGCTTGGCCTCGTTGACCGTCAGGTTGCGGCCGCCGTACTCGTGGCGGTCGAGTTCCTTGATCGCCTTCTGGGCGCCTTCGGCATCGCTCATCTCGACGAAGGCGAAACCACGCGCCTGGCCGGTGGCCCGGTCGCGCACGACGTTGATGCTGGCCACCTGGCCGGATCCTTCAAACAGCGCCTGCAAATCGGATTCTGTGGTCTGGTACGGCAAATTGCCGACATAAAGCTTGGTGCTCATGGACGGGACTACTCCTGCATCTGGCGATGCGGAATCTCTGATGGCAGGCCCGAGCGGACTGCTCGGCGACGAAGCGCAGGAGAGGCGAGGGAACTCGGATCTAGTGCGGGAGGCCGGATGCGCAGCTGTCAGAAAGGCAGGTTCAGTGTAGCACCGTTCTGCGGTAGACTGACGGCGCTGTACGGAGCACCCCGCAATCCAGCGGGCTCCTCATCATGGCCGTGGGCCCCCCTTCGAGGAACCTGATGCGCAGTATCCGTCCTGCGGAAGCTCGTCTCTGGAACGACCGGAGCCGATGACAGTCTTCCTCGTAAACCCCAGCCCTGTCTCATTCGGCATTGGCGTCATCACCCCTCGCTGGCTGTATGTACTGGCCTCGGCGACTCCGGATGCGTATGGTGAGCCCCGGCTCATCGACGAGACCCTGGAGCGGTTCGACCCGGCTGAGGCGGGCCCCGGCGACGTCGTAGGCATCGGCATTCACACCGGCAACGCGCTGCGGGGCTACGAAATCGGGGCCGCCGCGCGCGCGCGTGGCGCGTTCGTCGTGTTCGGCGGCATCCACTCCACGCTCTATCCCGACGAAGCGCGGCAGTTGGGTGGCGCGCATGCCGTGGTCACGGGCGACGGCGACGGCGTGTGGCCGATCGTGCTGCGCGACTGCGCGGCGGGAACGCTGGCCGCGACCTACGACGGCGGGCGAGTGGCCGGCGAGTCGTTCCTGCCCGGCCGCTGGAACCTGGTGCCGAAGGGCAGCTACATGTGGGCGTCGGTGCAGACCGTGCGTGGCTGCCCGAAGCACTGCTCGTTCTGCTCGGTGTGGCGCACCGATGGACAGACGCCGCGCCCGCGGCACGTCGAGGCCGTGATCCAGGAGATCGTCGAGCTGCGGCGGCGCGGCTTCCGGTTCATCGTGCTGGCCGACGACAACTTCTATCCGGTCACGCTCGAAGATTTGCGCCAGGCGGACCGCCGCAAGGATCGCTCGCGCTTCGACTGGCTGACGGCCGTTCGTCAGGAACGGTTCGACCTGATGGCCGCGCTCGAGCGCCTGCCGTCGGACACGGTGTTCTTCACCCAGATCACCATGGAAGCCGGGCAGGATCCCGAGTTCCTCGACGCGATGCGGCGCGCCAACATCAAGGGCGCGCTCGTCGGCGTGGAATCGGTGACGCCCGAAGGGCTCAAGGACGTCTACAAGGACTTCAACGAGAGCGGCGAGAAGCTCGTCGATCGGTTGCGCGAGTTCCGCGAGCACGGTGTGCACGTGCTGGCCTCGTTCATCTTCGGGCTGCCGAGCGATCGGCCGGCAACGTTCGACGCCTGCCTGTCGGTGGCCGAACGGTCGGACGTGACCTTCGCGCAGTTCGTCATGCTGCAGCCGCTCCCGGGCACGCTCGACTTCAACGCCTGGGAGAAGGCGCTCGGCGACGAGGCGCCCACGTTCGGTGGCGTGCCGCTCACCCGGTACTGGCTCATCCCGTCGGACCTTCGTCCCCGCGTCTACATGCAGCACCCGGTCATGGGCGCCGACGAGATCCGCCAGCGCACACAGGGTGTGTGGGACAGGTTCTACTCGACGGCCAACGCGTGGCGGCGCTCGCGCCGCACGGTGAAGTCGCTCAAAGCGCGGCTGGCGTTCCTCCTGATCTCGAAGATCTACCGCCAGATGTACGCGAACACCGGCATTGCCACCGACAGTGCGCGGGTGAACCGGTCGGCGCAGTGGGCGAGGTTGATGGTGATTCCATGCCGGTGGCTGTTTGCCGGCCGGCCGATGCCCGAGCTGCAGGTGCCGACCCCGGCCGCCCCAGCGAAGCGCACCTCCTGGCCGCTCATCATGGTCGAGGCACCGTCGCCGCACGATTGAGTCCAGGCGCCGGGCGGTTGGTCGACTGCCCGGCTCCCCCTTGCAGAGTTGCACCGCTGCCTCGGCTGGGCGTAGCATCGCCGCGCCCGCACTTGGTGCAGGGCCGGGGCCTCCTCCCGGGTAGCAGGATCGTCGCGGGGTCTCGACTGCTGGGGAAGGGGGGCTGCTCGTGATCCACGGTGCACCCGGGCCGGCGCTGCAGGGCTGGTACGAACCGTTCGGCCAGACGCACGTCTGGTTCCTCGAAAGCCTGGACCGGGTCAACCGCGCGTTCCAGGGCACCAACGACCTCGACCGGATGATGCACGCCGTCCTCGACGTCGTGCTCGACATCTTCAGTGCCGATCGGGCGTGGCTCGCCTATCCCTGCGATCCGGACGCGCCGTCGTGGCGCGCGATGATGGAGCGGACGCGCGCCGAGTATCCCGGCGCCGGCACCGGCGGACCCGAAACGCCGATGGATCCCGACACCGCGGTGGTGATTCGGCGGATGCTGGAATCGGACCGGCCGGCGACCTTCGGCCTTCCTCCGTCGCCTCCCGTCCCCGGCGACTTCACCGCGCGGTTCGGGGTCAGAGCCATCATCGCCACGGCGTTGCATCCGCGAGTCGGCAAGCCGTGGTCGTTCGGGCTGCACCAGTGCTCGCACGCGCGCGTCTGGACGACGCCGGAAGTGGAGCTCTTCCGCGAGATCGGCCGGCGGCTGACCGACGCCGTCACCAGTTTCCTGGCGTTCCGCGATCTCCACGAAGAGTCCGAGCGCCTGCGTCTCGCGGTGGAGGCATCGAGCGTCGGCCTCTGGGACTGGAATCTCGTCACCGGCGAGACGATGTTCTCCAGCGAGTACAAGCGGCAGCTCGGCTACGAAGACGACGAGATCACGTCGGAGCAGGTCGAGTGGTCGACGCGCGTCCATCCCGACGACCTCGCCCCCACGCAGGCGGATCTGCAGGCCTTTCTCGACGGCGACGAGACGAAGCACGCCCGTGAGTACCGCATGCGCCATCGTGACGGCTCGTGGCGCTGGTTCCACTCCAGCGGCGAGCTGCGGCGCGACGAGCACGGGAAGCCGCTACGAATGCTCGGCTGTCATCTCGACGTCACGGAGCGCAAGCGGGCCGACGAGGAGCGTCAGGCGCACGTGTGGTTCCTCGAGAGCATGGACCGCGTGAACCGCGTCGTCCAGGGCGCCAGCGATCTCGATCAGCTGATGGGCGACGTGCTCGAAGCGACGCTCTCGATCTTCGACTGCGACCGGGCCTACCTGGTGCATCCCTGCGACCCCGACGCGGCTGCCTGGAGTGTGCTCGCCGAGCGCGCACGACCCGAGTACCGCAGCGCCGCGGGCGAGCATCGCGACATCGAGATGACGGCCGAATACGTCCACCGCTTCCGGACGCTGCGCGAGGCCGACGGCCCGGTGTGCTTCGGTCCCGCGTCCGTGCACCCGCTGCCGCCGGGAGCCGGGCGGGTCGGCATCCAGTCGCTGATTGCGATGGCCGTCTATCCGCACGCGGATCAACCGTATGCCTTCGGACTGCATCAGTGCTCGTACGCCCGCGTGTGGACAGCGGACGAGGAGCGGCTGCTGCAGGAAATCGGCCGCCGCCTCGCCGACGGCCTGACCAGCCGCTTCGTGCTGCGCAGTCTCCGGGCCAGCGAGGGACGGCTGGCCGAGGCGCAGCGCGTGGCGCACGTCGGCCATTGGAATCGCGATCTGGTCACCGGCCAGGTGACCCTGTCTTCGGAGTCGATGCGCATCTTCGGCATCAAGTTCCACCAGCGCGATCTCGCCGGCTGGGATGCGCAGTGGCGCTCGGTCGTCCACCCCGAGGACCGGCACCGTGCCGCCGACGCCCTGGTTGAAGCGCAGCGAGGCGGCGCGCGCTACGACGTCGAGTACCGCGTCGTTCACGCCGACGGCCAGGTGCGGATCATCCACAGCCAGGGCGACGTCACCCACAGCGCCGCCGGCGTGCCGCGCCGGATCTTCGGCACCATGCAGGACATCACCGACTTCCGGCACGCCGAGGCGGAGTTGCGGGCCAGTGAAGGACGTTTCCGCACCTTCGTGGATCACGCGACCGACGCGTTCTTCCTGCACGGCAGCGGCGGCACCATCATGGACGTGAATCGTCAGGCGTGCGACAGCCTTGGCTACACGCGCGAAGAGCTGGTGGGAATGAGCCCGGCGGCGATCGATGTCGAGACCGACTTCCACGGTCAGCTGGCCTCCCGGCTCGAGAAACTCGGGAAAGGCGGGGTGGTCGCGTTCGACTCGCGGCATCGTCGCAAGGACGGCTCCACCTTCCCGGTCGAGGTTCGCCTGCGCCCGTTCGCACAGGATGGCAAGCAGTTCGCCGTCGCCCTGGTGCGCGACATCACCCAGCGCAAGGCCGCCGAGCGCGCGCTGATCGAGAGCCACAGTCTGTTGAATGCGGTCGTCGAGGGCACCTCCGGCGCGGTCT
>DATMDI010000083.1:0-3221 GCA_035557875.1 Vicinamibacterales bacterium | reverse complement strand
GGAGCACGCGCCGATGTACTGCGACCAGCTGCGCGCGCAGACACGCTACGTCCGCCTCCGACGGCTGTCGGTACAGGAGTCGCGGACGCTCGTGCTGCGGCTGTGGGCGGACGTGCGCGACGACGTGCGTGAGGCGCTGGTGAAACGAGGACGCGGCAACCCGCTGCTGCTGACGCCGCTCATCGAACTGACACAGCCGGATTCCACGATCACCAAGGAACGCATCCTCGGTCCGGAGTTTGACGACCTCGATGAGGTCAAGATGATCGAGCGGGTCATCCGTCGGATTCCGGCGCCGACGCCGGCGGCGACCACGTCCGGGGACACTCCCTCGCCCTCGTTGACGACGACGGATCACCTCGCGGTGCGCTGGGTCGTCCGTTACGGCGTCGTGCCGCGGCGTCTCACGCAGATGTTCGTCGCCGAGGTGCTCCTCCCGTTTCTGACGCGGGCGATCTCCGGAGAGGCCGAAGCATCGGGCGACGATTTCATCGAGGAGATCCGTGGCGAACGCGACTGGCGTGCCGGGCCGGGGCTGTCGTGGAACGCCGCGACGGTGTGGGAGCAGCTCACGGCGTACGCCACTGCGGGCAATCACGGCTGGATTACCGTCGACGCGGGGGATCCGCCGACGGCGCGACTGCATCCGGATGTAGTCGGTCCCATGCGTCGGCTTCTGCGGAAGCAGCATGTCTATGGCCGGCTCCAGGAGGCCGCCCGCGACTACTTCGCGGCGCGCGGCCGCACGCTCGAGGTCCTGTTCCACGAGTTGCAGCTGTCGCCCGAACGTGCCTCCGAGCGGTGGCGTGAGGTGCTCGCCGAAGCGCGCTACCGCAACGACCCGATTGCCCGCCGGCAGCTCGCCGAGGCGCTGCTGGCGCCGGACTTCGCGACCGCGCCGGCGGCCGCGAAATCGCTCGCGCACTATCGTGCGGCGTGGGCGCTCGCCGCGACCGTCAATCACACGCTGGTGCTGCCCGACCAGATCTTCGACCTGGCGTGGCAGCACCTCGATCAGGCACGCACGCTGCAGGCAGAGGCGAAGATCGTCGGCAGCACTACCTGGCACTGTCTGGACGTCGTGCGGCTGTTTCGCGGCGGCGACCGCGAGCAGGCATTGACCCGCATTGCCGAGCCACTGTCCCACTCCGATATCAGCGCGCAGGACCGGACATGCCTGCTGCTGCATCGCGCCGAGATGCAGGTCCGCATGGGGTTGGCCAGCGAGTCGGAGGCGAGTTTCGCCCAGGCGCTGGCCTCGGCCGCAAGCGATCCGAGGTCGATCGTGCCGCTGTGGGCCATCCATGATCGGCTTGGTCACCGTCTGGCCCGCCGCGGTGAGTGGTTGCAATCGGCGGCGCACTACGATGCCGCGCTCGAGGGATTGAAGGACTCGACGTACGAATCGAAGCGCAACGAAATCTACCGCGCGATCGTCATGCTCGATCTGACGATGGGCCGTCCGGCGCGGGCGTACGCGCGCCTCGATTCGGAGGCCGCGGACCCACAGGCGGTGGCGGGCGCGCCGCGGTCGACGCCATGGGCGACACTCTGCGCCCAATGGCCGGATCTGGTGGCGCGCGTGGCACTTGCGCTCGAGGAGCCGTTGGGAGCGACGGCGGCACTGCAGCCGCTGGAACGGCGGAAACCGGCTGTGTTCCAGAAGGCCGACGGTCCGTTGCTCCTCGGCGACGCCTACGCGCGTCTCCTGGAATTCGATCGCGCAGAGGACGTCTATCGGCGTGGGGAGGAACTGGCCGGCGCGCGTGGCGATACTGCCAGCGCGGAACGGTGCCGAGTGGCGCGGGCGAGGATGTATGTGCGTGTCGCCGGTGCGCTCCAGGAGGCAGCCGTGCTGTTCGACTCGGGGCCGATGCGATCGCTGGATGCCGACCCCACGATGCATGCGGAATGGACGGTGCTCCGCGCCGTGGTTGCCGAGCGGAGCGGCCGTCGCGACGAGGCGCGTGGGCTGCTCGCGCCGCTGGTCGCGGATGACGCCCAGTCGCAGTCACCACACCAGCTGATCTACGGGCGATTCGCGCAGCTGACGTTGAAGCATCTGCCGCTGACGAACGAGCTCGTGCGCGCCCTGGCCGGGATGCTCGAGACGATCGAGCCCGTATCAGCCCGACACTCCCTGCTCGAGGCGGTCGAGCTCGGCGGCTGCTGGGATATCGCCGAAGGAGTGGACGTCAAGCCGCTGCTCGACGCGCTTCGCGTCGATCCTCGGAACACGCCGTTCGGTGTATGGCCCGAGTCACGCGAGCGCGAGGTGCTGAGCCTGGCCGTCGCGGAATTGCTGAAGGGGCTCGGGCGCGTTTCCGAGATGGAGTCCCGGCTGCTCGAGCTGCTGAATTCTCCGCATCCCTGGGGCGCGAGGTTGATGCTGAGGAGGCTCACCATGGAGCGCCAGTTGAGGGAGGACGGCATCTCGATTCCGACTGCGATCGAGAACGGGAGCCTGACAGTCACCGAGCCCGACCCGGTATCGGAGGGGGCGTCCGCTCCAAAGCTCCGGGCGGCACTGCTCATCGAGCTGGCCCAGGCCGAGGTCGCCAACGGCGTGCCGGCGGAAGCCATGCGGTTACTCGAGAAGACAGAGGACGTGCCTTCCTTCGCGAAGTTTCCTACGCACTACGATCGACGCCGGGCGTCGTTGCGGCGAACGCTGATGTTCGATGGTGCTGTGCCGCCTCAACCCGCTGCTCCTGCTGCCGCCAGTCGCGGTGGGCCGGCACCACCGGCCGACGTTCCACGTCCCTCCACAGAGCCGGTCCGGCCTCCGGTTACGGCGTGGCAGGTCACTCTCAGTGCCAAGCCGCCCTCATACGCAATCTCCTCCGACGGCAACACGGGATTGGTTCCGGAGCATCTCGAATTGAACAGCGAGCGGCTGCGGTACGCCTCGCGGACGGAGGCGCCGCTGATGGCGTCGTCGTGGAAGAAGTACGGTCGCCGCCTCGCGGACGTCTTGCTGTCGGCACCATCGGCCGGGGCGTTGCAGGGAGCACCGGTCTGGCTGTCGGGCGAACCGGAGCTGTCGGCGCTGCCGTGGGAACTGGCAACGGCGATCAGCCCCGATCGCTTCGGCGCATTGCTGCGCGTGCCCGGCCTGCAGGGCGCCGAGCCGGACTGGCCGGCTCAAACGAACCCGACCATTCTGCTCCTGGATGCCCGCTACATGCAGGAGCGCGAAGTCATTGCCAGTCGCGCCTACG
>DATMDI010000082.1:0-4857 GCA_035557875.1 Vicinamibacterales bacterium | reverse complement strand
CGCCTCGATGAGCGCCTCGTTGTCGGGGAAGAGCGTGCGCTCGTCGCCGATCACCTCGAGCTTCACCCAGTTCGACAGCCCCGCCTCGCGCCCCAGCCGCGCCGTCCGGATCGCTTCCTCGGCGGTGTAGCAGCCGGCGGTGTTGGGCAGAATGAAGATGCGCTCGGCATCGACGTAGTCGAGGAGCGACTCGCGCGAACGGTCCGAGATGTTCACCCGGCGCACGGCCACGGTGACCATGTCGGCGCCGGACGCCGCGTGGCACTCGCGCATCACCTGGTGCGAGGGGTATTTGCCGGTGCCGACGATGAGCCGCGACCGGAACGTGCGGCCGGCGATGACGAAGGGGGTGTCTGTCACGGTGCTCCGAACAGTGTTGGCTGGCCCGCGCTCCGCGCGGGCGGTGTTTGCCGGCCCCCTCAGTGCGGGCTAGCCGCCGCCGACCGCGTTGACGATTTCGAGCCTGTCGCCCTCGCCGATCACGACCGTCGTGAAGGTGTGGCGCTTGAGAATGGCCAGGTTGTGCTCGATCGCCACGCGGCGCGGGTCGATCTCCAGTTTCGCCAGCAGATCGGTGACCGACAGGGGCTGGTCCAGCTCGAAGGGTTCGCCGTTCAGGGTAATCGTCACTTGCGAGGTCCCGACCCGGCCAGCGTACCGCGTGGATTCCGGGCAAGTCAAACGGGCCTGCGGCCGTTTGACTTCTAGTTCCTTTGACGCGCTTCGCGCGTCGGGACCGCCATCCGAATTGCAACCAGCCCGGACTCCCAACCAGCCGGATGGTGGTCAACTGTGGGTGCGTTGACTCCCTCGGCTGCATCACGTACGTTTGAATGATGGGCTCGGGTGGACCGGGCTCACAGAGGGCCCGCCGCGCGAGCCGGGCGTTTCTTTCGATTGCCGGCGGGGCTGAAGCCCCGCCCTACGACTTTCAGCGAGCTTGCACCGACACCACCCATGAGTCCGACCGCACAGACGATGCCCCTCGGCATTGAGGGGTTCACCTACGCCGACCTGTATGCGCCCGCCCGGCTGAAGGAGCTGTACGACCGGTTCTGTCGGGACGTGGCGGCCGCGGACCCGGCCTTCTGGGCGGAATGGGACGCTTACCGCACTGCTCCGGACGCGCCCCGATCGCCGGTGGAAGTGTCGGACCTGATCGTGCGGATGGCGCCGCACCTGAGCCGGTTCGTGGAGACCTTGTTCCGCGACGAGACTGCCGCCAGCGATCTGCGCGCCCGCACGCACGACCTCGACGCGTTGTTCCGGTTCAAGGTGGACTTCGTCCGCAAGCGGTCGCTGCCGCTCGTGAAGGGTGGCGCGCACGTGCACCGCGAGGCGGGCGATGCCGCCATGGTCGAGGCCTTGATCGAGCCGTTCGCGGATCTCGACCCCGAGCGCGCGATTGCCCAGGCCGGCTGCCGGCTTCTCGACCGCGAGGTGGCGCTCCGCGCCGAGGGCGCCGACGCCGATGCCGTCGTCCAGAAGGCGGCGCTCACGCAGCAGATCGACGCCCTGAAGCGCTGGTGCGCCTCGTGCCTGCACGACCCGGCCTACAAGGAGTGGGTGATCTTCCGTTTCCCGGAGACGCTCGACTACCAGCAGTTGGTACAGGTGCTGCGGCCCCGCGCCGAGCTGCCCGAGTCGATGATCGGCCCCGACGCGAAGCTGCGCCGCCGCGACGGGTTCGCGCTCACCGACCCGCGCTACACGCCGCGCGAGAACCTGAGCGAGATCCACTACTGCGTCCTGTGCCACGAGCGCGACAAGGACTCGTGCTCGAAGGGCATCAAGGACAAGGCGGGCGCGATCACCACCAACCCGCTCGGTATCCCGCTCGCCGGCTGCCCGCTCGACGAGAAGATCTCCGAGATGCACATGCTGCGGAAGAGCGGCGACGCCGTCGGATCGTTGGCCATCATCGTCATCGACAACCCGATGGTGGCCGGCACCGGTCACCGCATCTGCAACGACTGCATGAAGGCCTGCATCTACCAGAAGCAGGAGCCGGTCAACATCCCGCAGATCGAGACCGGCGTCCTCACCGACGTGCTGAAGATGCCGTACGGCGTCGAGATCTATGGCCTGCTGACGCGCTGGAATCCGCTCAACGTCCGCCGTCCGTACGCGTTGCCCTACAACGGCCGCAATGTTCTGGTGGTCGGTCTCGGCCCGGCGGGCTACACCCTGGCGCACTACCTGCTCAACGAGGGCTTTGGCGTCGTCGCCATCGACGGGCTGAAGGTAGAGCCGCTGCCGCCGGAGCTCACCGGCGAGAACACCGATCCAAGGGCCGTGCCGCAGCCGATCGAGCAGTGGGACGAGATCTACCGCCGGCTCGACGAGCGGGTGCTCGAGGGGTTCGGCGGCGTCTCCGAGTACGGCATCACCGTGCGATGGGACAAGAACTTTCTCACGCTGCTGCACCTCATGCTGGCGCGTCGCGACAAGCTGCGCATCTACGGAGGCATCCGCTTCGGCGGGACGCTCCCGATCGAGGATGCATGGGCGCACGGATTCGATCACATCGCGATTGCGGCCGGGGCCGGCAAGCCCACCGTGATCGACATGAAGCACAACCTGGTCCGCGGGGTCCGCAAGGCCAGCGACTTCCTGATGGCGCTGCAGCTGACCGGCGCCTTCAAGCGCAACGCGCTGCCGAATCTTCAGGCGCGCCTGCCGGCGATCGTCATCGGCGGCGGCCTGACTGGTATCGACACCGCCACCGAGCTCTTCGCCTACTACCCGATCCAGGTGGAGAAGACCCTCGAGCGCTACGAGGCGCTGAGCGCCGAGCACGGCGAGGCGTCGGTGCGCGCCGCCTGTGACGAAGAAGAGCAGGAGATTCTCGACGAGTTCCTGACCCACGGCCGCGCCGTCCGGGCCGAGCGGGCGCGGGCTGCCGCGGCCGGTGAGGCGCCGGACTTCGTGCCGCTCGTGCGCGGCTGGGGCGGCGTCACGCTGGCCTATCGCAAGAAGATGACCGACTCGCCGGCCTACCGCCTGAACCACGAAGAGGTGATCAAGGCGCTCGAAGAAGGGATTCACTTCGCCGAAGGGCTCGATCCGAAGGAGATCGTCGCCAACGACCGCGATCACGTCGTGGCGATGCGGCTCGCCGGTCCGAACGGCAGCGTCGAACTGCCCGCCCACACCGTGCTCGTCGCGGCCGGCACCTCGCCCAACATCACCTACGAGAAGGAGAAGCCGAACACCTTCCAGATGGACTCGAAGCAGCGCTTCTTCCAGGGCTTCCGCGCCGAGCGCGTGAACGGTGCCGTGACGCTGACGCCGGACCCGGCCGGGTTCTTCACCTCGCACAACGACGCCGGCCGGCTCATCTCGTACTACGGCGACAACCACCCGCGCTACGCCGGAAATGTCGTCAAGGCGATGGCCTCGGCCAAGCACGGCTACCGGCACGTGGCGGCGCTCTTCGACGCCGAGACCGCCGCCCTCGATCCGGCGGCGCAGCCGTCGCGCGAAGCGGCCTGGACGCGACTGGTGGGCACGCTCGACCGTGAGCTGCTCGCCGAGGTCGTGCGCGTGGAGCGGCTCACGCCGACGATCGTCGAGGTGGTCGTGAAGGCGCCGGCGGCGGCGCGGCATTTCCACCCGGGGCAGTTCTACCGCCTGCAGAACTTCGAGGCGCTGGCCGCCCGCGCCAAGGCGCCAGGAGAACCGCCGCTGCTGATGGAGGGCATCGCGCTCACCGGCGCGTGGGTGGACAAGGAACAAGGCCTGCTCTCGATGATCGCGCTCGAGATGGGCGTGTCGAGCCGCCTGATTGCCTACCTCACGCCGGGAGAGCCGGTGGTGGTGATGGGCCCGACGGGCACGCCCACCGAGATCCCGCACGGCGAAGCGGTGCTGCTCGCCGGCGGCGGGCTCGGCAACGCGGTGCTGTTCTCGATCGCCAAGGCGCTCAAGGATCAGGGCAACAGGGTCATCTACTTCGCCGGCTACAAGAAGGGCGAGGACCTCTACAAGCGCGAGGAGATCGAGGCGTCCACCGATCAGGTCGTCTGGAGCACCGACGTCGGAGCCGAGATCGGGCCCGGGCGGCCGCAGGATTCGCACTTCCGCGGCAACATCGTCCAGGCGATGGTGGCCTACGCCAACGGCGAGCTCGGCACGCCGCTGGTGCCGATCAGCACCGTGTCACGCATCGTCGCAATCGGGAGCGATCGCATGATGGCGGCGGTGAAGGCCGCCCGGCACGGCGTGCTGGCGCCGCACCTGCGGCCCGACCACATCGCCATCGCCAGCATCAACTCGCCGATGCAGTGCATGATGAAGGAAGTGTGCGCGCAGTGCCTGCAGAAGCACGTCGACCCGGTCACGGGCCGCGAGGAGTTCATCTTCTCGTGCTTCAACCAGGACCAGGAGATGGACCGGGTGGACTTCCCGAACCTCAACGCGCGCCTGCGCCAGAACACCGTGCAGGAGAAGCTTTCGAACCAGTGGCTCGACCATCTGCTGCAAACAGTGGATCTCCCGCACGTGTAGCACGGTGGCCAGCTAGCTCGTAGGGCGGGGGCTTCAGCCCCGCCTGGCAGGCGGGAGAGAATCCCATGTGTCGCAACATCCGCACGCTCGCGAACTTCGAACCGCCGGCCACCGACGACGAGATCCGCGCGTCGGCGCTCCAGTTCGTCCGCAAGCTGAGCGGATCCACCAGGCCGTCACGCGCCAACGAGGCGGCGTTCAATCAGGCCGTCGAAGACGTGACCGCCGCTGCTGGACGGCTGGTTCGTTCGCTCACGACCAGCGCGCCGCCGCGCAACCGCGACGAAGAAGCCCGCAAGGCCCGGGAGCGGGCGCGCGAGCGCTACGCGTCGTAAGATCGGCGTCGAG
>DATMDI010000081.1:0-6538 GCA_035557875.1 Vicinamibacterales bacterium | reverse complement strand
TTCGGCATCGCCTATGCGGCAGGGAAGCTTCTGGGCCTCGACGCGCCGTCGATGGCCTGGGCGGCCGGGATCGCGGGCAGCACCGCCGCCGGCCTGCTCGAGTGCTGGGTGGACGGCACGCAGTCCAAGTTCCTGCACTCGGGGTTCGCGGCGCAGAACGGCGTGGCGGCGGCGCTGCTCGCGGGAGCGGGCGCAACGGGCCCGGCCCGCGTGTTCGAGGGCCGCTTCGGACTCTTCGCGTCGCACCTGCAGGATCCGGGGGTGGTGAAGAACCTGGATCGCGTCACCGCCGGTCTCGGCACCCGGTGGGACAGCCGCAACTCGTCGTTCAAGCCGTTTCCCTCCGCGCACGTGCTGCACCCCTACATCGACCTGGTGCTGCGCCTGCGATCCAGGTACGGCTTGCGGCCCGCCGACATCGTGTCGATCGAGTGCCCGGTCGCCGAGTTCAACGTCTCGATCGTCTGCGAGCCGGTGGCGGAGAAGACGGCGCCGGCCACCGAAGCGCACTGCCGGGTGTGCCTGCAGTACACGCTGGCCGAGGCGATGGTGCGTGGTGAACTGGGGCGCGGCGCCCATGCCGACGCGTTCCGGACCGACCCCGAGATTCTGGCGCTGGCGCGGCGCGTCACCTACCGGGTCGATCCGTCGTTCCCGCCGCCGGGCCAGTTCAAGGGCGCGGTGACGATGACGCTGGCCGACGGCCGGGTGCTGTCGGAGGTCGAGGAGTACAACCGCGGCTCGGCCGAGAATCCGATGACCGCCGCCGAGCTGCGCGCCAAGTTCGACGACAACGCGGGGAGCGTTCTCGACGCCGCCGCCCGCGAGCGGCTGGCGGGTGCGGTGGCCGTCGTCGAATCGATGGACGATGCCGGGACATTGACCGGAATGACCGTCGGGCGGGTCTGAAAGGCGGGTCTGAAGACCCGCGCCACATACGTAGAATGGCTCAGGGCTCAGGGCTAGAGGCAAAAGGCCAGAGGCCAGAGGCCAGAGGCCAAAGGCCAATAGGAGCCGGCTGGAGGTCGACATGAGTACTCGCACATTCGCATGGCCGGCGCTGGTTGTGCTGGCAGTCCTCGCCTCCGTGCTGGTCCACGCGCAGTCGCCGGCGCGGCCGGCCGCGTCCGCCGAAACCCGCCGTGCCTACGAGCCGCCCCGCACACCCTGGGGCGATCCCGACCTGCAGGGCGATTTCAGCAACAGCGACGAAAGCCTGATTCCGATGGAGCGGCCCGAGGCGCTCACCGGAAAGCGGCTCGAGGACGTCAGCGAGGCGGAGCTCGCCCGCCTCGTGGACGAGCGCAACGCCGCACGCGACGAGGCCGACCGCCAGCGCTGGGAGCTGCGCAGCCCGCTGCACTGGTTCGAGAACATCAAGCCGAACAACAGCCGCGCCTGGCTGGTGATCGATCCGCCCGACGGCCGCATCCCGCCGCTCACGGCGGAGGCTCGAGCCCGGGCGGCGGCGCGCACCGAGGCCCGCAAGGGCCGGGGCGAGGCCGACTCGTGGGAAGACCGCAGCCTCTACGACCGCTGCATCACGCGCGGCCTGCCCGGCTCGATGATGCCGGCCATCTACGGCAACGCCTACCGCATCGTGCAGGGGCCGGGCATGGTGACCATCACCTACGAGATGGTCAACGAGACGCGGGTCGTCCCGCTCGATGGACGGCCGCACCTCACCGGCTCGATGCGCGCCTACATGGGCGACGGGCGCGGCCGCTTCGAGGGGACGACGCTGGTGATCGAGACGACGAACTTCACCGACCGGACGCCGTACCGCGGATCGAGCGAGCGGCTGCGGCTGGTCGAGCGCTTCACGCCCGTCGACGACGGGCACGTGGAATGGGCGGTGACCTTCGACGATCCCGGCACGTGGGCGCGGCCGTGGACCTTCGCGATGCGCCTCACCAAGGTAGGTGCGGAGGAAGCGCCGTTCGAATACGCCTGTCACGAAGGTAACTACGCGATGCGCAACCTGCTGTCGATCGCCCGGGCGGAGGAAGCGGCCGCCTCGCGCAAGCCATGACCGCAGCGGCACCGCGCCTCGTGCGCAGCATGCTGTTCGTGCCGGCGTCCCGGCCCGACATGATGCCCAAGGCCGCGGCGAGCGCCGCCGACGCCGTGTGCCTCGACCTCGAGGACGCGGTGGTGCCCGCGGAGAAGGCGGCGGCCCGGGCCCATGCCGTCCACGCGCTGCGCACGCTCGACTTCGGCGCCCGCACGCGGATCCTGCGCATCAACGCGGCGGACACGTCCTATGCCTACCGCGATCTCGTGGAGGTGATCGAAGGCGCCGGTGACCGGCTCGATCTGGTCATGCTGCCCAAGGCCGGCGCGGCGCGCGACGTCGTGTTCGTGGACATGCTGCTGTCGCAGATCGAGGCGCATCGCGGGCTCGGCCGTGCCATCGGCATCGAGGCCCAGATCGAGAGCGCGCAGGGCTACGTCAACCTGCGGGAGATCGCCGCGGCGTCACCGCGGCTCGAGGCCCTCATCTTCGGTCCCGGCGACTACGCGGCGTCGATGCGGATGCCGTCGTCCGGCATCGGCGAGCTCGACGCCCACGACGAGCTCTATCCAGGCCACCGCTGGCACGCGGCGATGCACGGCATCGTCGCGGCGGCGCGGGCCAACGGCCTCCGCTGTCTCGACGGGCCGTACTCGGCATACAAGGACGCCGCCGGCTTCGAGCGCGCCTGCCGCATCGCGCGCGCGATGGGGTTCGACGGGAAGCAGTGCATCCATCCCGGCCAGCTGGAGACTGCGAACGCGCTGTTCTCCCCGAGCGAAGCCGAGATTGCGGCCGCCGCGGCGCTGGTGCGGGCCTTCGAGGCCGCGGTCGCGGCCGGCCACGGCGCCGGCACCCATGACGGCCGCATGATCGACGCGGCCAGCCTGCGAATGGCACGCACGATTCTCGACCGCGCTGGCGCGAGGGCCGCTCGGGCGGCTGGTTGAACTGCGGCGTCAGCCCCGCCGTCTCCCTCATCGTGTCCGTTCCGTCCCCGGTTGTGCGCGTGTCCAGTATCCGCAAGGCCTACGGCCGCGTGGTGGCCGTGGATGACGTGTCGTTCGATGTGCAGCCGGGCGAGATCTTCGGCCTGGTCGGACCGAACGGCGCCGGCAAGACCACGACGATGGAATGCCTCGAAGGATTGCGCGCACCGGACGCCGGCCGCATCTCGGTGCTCGGGCTCGATCCGTTCCGCGACGCGTCCGCGCTGAAAGTCCGCATCGGCGTGCAGCTGCAGGAGGCGCAGCTCCAGAAGCGCATCACGGTGCGGGAGGCGGTCTACTTCTGGGCCTCGCTCTATCCGTCACCGGTGGACCCGGGCCAACTGCTCGACCAGCTCGGCCTCCGCGACAAGCGCAACGCCTGGTTCATGACGCTCTCCGGCGGCCAGAAGCAGCGCCTGTTCATCGCCCTCGCCCTCATCAACGATCCCGAGGTGGTGTTCCTCGACGAGCTCACGACCGGTCTCGACCCGCAGGCCCGGCGCGCGATCTGGGAGCTGGTGCGCGGCATCCGCGCGCGCGGCAAGACCGTCGTGCTCACGACGCACCTGATGGAAGAGGCCGAGCGGCTGTGCGATCGCGTGGCCATCATCGAGCACGGGCGGGTGATCGACGTCGACACGCCGGCCGGCCTGGTGGCGCGCCACTGTCCCGATCGCGCCGTGATCCTCGCCACCGCCGACCTCACCGCGCCCGACCGCTTTCGCGCGCTGGCGGGCGTGGATGCGGTTGACGCCGCGAACGGGTCGATCACGATTCGCGGGCGCACCACCGGTCTGGTGGCCGACGTGATCCAATGCGTGTCGGCCCACCAGATCGCGGTCACCGACTTCCGCACCGTGATGCCGACGCTCGAGGACGTGTTCCTGCGCCTCACCGGGCACTCGATTCGTGACTGACCGGCGAACCGGAGAGCGGAGCTGGCGATGAATGGCCTGTGGCGGCTGACCTGGCTCGAGATCAAGATCTTCATCCGGGAGCCGCTCGGCCTCTTTGGCACGGTGGGCGTCCCGGTCCTGGTGTTTCTCGGCCTGGGCCGCGTGATGCGCGGCGCGGCCACGCCCGCCTCGCCCGAGGAAGCGTTTCTCCGCGCCGGTCTCCCGGTGTTCGCGGCGCTGCTGATGGCGATCAGCGCCGTGGTCTCGCTGGTGACGGTGATCGCCATCTACCGCGAGGGCGGCATCCTGAAACGTCTGCGCGCGACGCCGCTGCGGCCGGCGACGATTCTCGTGGCGCACGTGCTGGTGAAACTGCTGTTCACGGCGCTGACGCTGGCGCTGCTGATTGCCGCCGGCCGGCGCGTCTACGCGCCCGACTCTCCCGCGCAGGTAATCCGCTTTGCCGCGGCGCTGCTCTTCACGACCTGCAGCCTGCTGTCGGTCGGCTTCCTCATCGCCAGCCTGGTCCCGACCGCGCGATTCGCCCAGCCGCTGGCCGGGGTCATCTTCTACCCGATGATCGCCCTGTCCGGCCTGTTCTTCCCGCTCGCCCTGTTGCCGCCCTGGCTGGAAGCGGTCGCGCGGATCTTGCCGCTGACCCACGCGGTGTCGCTGATGCAGGGGATGTGGCGCGGCGATCCGCTGTCGTCCCACCTCTGGGACGCGGGGGTGATCGCGCTCGTGTTTGCCGCGTGCACGGCGCTCTCCGCCCGGGTGTTCCGGTGGGAGTAGCCCGAACAGGTAGCTGCCCGTGTCAGCGTCCCTGACGCAACGTCGTGGGCCGGCCCACGTTGAACCAAAACGGGTGAACAGGCGTCTTATGCAGCGTGCACGGCACTAAGCGGGGCGTGTGTCTCCACCGGTCTGCCTCACACGGACGTCGTCACGCCCTCGTCACCCGAACAGAGTCCTGTCAGCCTTGAATGGAGGCTTCGCCATGCGTGTCAAGTTGCTCGCCGCGGCCGTCGGCGTCGGTTTGCTGTCTGCCGCCGTCGCCGCCCAGACGTCCAAGCAGATCCAGATCTTCGCCAGCATCCTCGACGGCAGCGGCGCTCCCGCCACCAAGGTCGAACCTGGCGACCTGCGTCTGATGGAAAACGGCATGGAAGCCAAGGTCACCAAGGTCGAGCCCGTGAACTGGCCGGTCAAGATGCAGATCCTGCTCGACAACGGGATAGGCATCGGCAGCGCCAACATCCAGCAGCTCAAGAGCGGCGTGCAGGGACTGATCGCGGCACTGCCCGAGAACCTCGAGGTGACGCTGGTGTCCACGGCTCCCCAGCCGCGCTTCCTCACCAAGCCCAGCACCGACCGCGCGGCGGTGCAGAAGGGGCTCGATGTGCTGGCGCCCGATGGCGGCGCCGGCCGGTTCGTCGAGAGCCTGAACGAAGCGACGCAGCGCATCGAGCGCGACAAGACCGATTACTTCCCGGTGATCATCAGCGTGGCGACCACGTCGGGCGACCGCGACGTGAGGGACAGCGACGTCGAGCGAATGATGCAGCGCCTCGAGAAGCGCCCGACCACGGTCCACGTGATTCTCTACAACGGCGGCGGGTCGACAACCGGCGGCGCCAACCAGACCAACATCGGCATGAGCGTCACCAAGTTCACCGGCGGCAAGTTCGAGAACGTCAACAGCGCCACGCGCATCGTCTCGTTGCTGACCGAGTTCGGCAAGACGGTGGCGACCTCGGTCGAGCGTCAGAGCCACCTGTTTCGCATTACCGCCGATCGGCCGGCGGGCGCGTCTGGGGACGTCGGTCAGGTGAGCATGGGCGCCAAGTCGCCACTCCAGACCGCCGGGCTGTCGTTCGACGGCCGCATTCGCTGACACGTCGTGGGGGCCGCCGCGATCACCAGCAGCATCACCAGCGCGCTGAACAGCATCGCCATCGCCATCTTGCCGAGGAGGTAGGCCATCGGCGGCATCGGCAGGGCGCTTCAGCCGCAGCAGCCCCAGATCGCGGTCCAGGGCCACGGCCATGCCGAAGGCGAAGAGCGCCGGCCCCATCACGCCGACGATCCCGAACCCCGTGAACGTGCGGACCCGCGCGGCCGGGCTACGATGATGCGGATGAACCCGTGGCTGGCGCTGCCGCTCGACGATTACGAGGGGCACATGGGATCGGCTGCCGTCAACCAGTTGGGACCGCTCGCCGATCTGTTCGGCGACGCGTTGGCGCGGCTGCGCCCCCGGTCGGTGGCCGTGCTCGGCATCGCGGGCGGAAACGGCCTGCACCACCTGGACGGCGCGATCACCACGCGCGTCGTCGGAATCGACGTCAACCCCGGCTACCTCGCGGCGACCCGCCAGCGGTTTCCCGATCTGCGCGGCCTCGAACTGATCTGTGCCGACCTCGAGCACGACGCCATTGAGATCGAACCGGTGTCGCTGGTCCATGCGGCCCTCGTGTTCGAACACGCGGGCACCGGCCGCTGTCTCGACAGCGCCGTATCGCTGGTGGTGCCCGGGGGGCACCTGTCGGTGGTGCTGCAGATTCCGACCGAGGGCCATGCGCCGATCACGCCTTCCGGGTACGCGTCGATCGGGACGCTGGCCGACGACTTCGCGCTCG
>DATMDI010000080.1:0-2498 GCA_035557875.1 Vicinamibacterales bacterium | reverse complement strand
GCCACGCTGGCTCCGCTCGCAACCGGGCTGGGCCGCGATTGCAGCGGCGCCACCGGCAGCGTGAGCGTGAATGTCGTGCCCGCATTGGCCCTGCTGCTCACGGCCACGCGGCCGCCGTGGGCGACCACGATGCGCTTGACGAGCGACAGGCCGAGACCGTTGCCGTGAATCTGTCCGGCCACCGCGTCCGAGCCGCGGTAGAAGGGCTCGAAGATGTGCGGCAGATCGGCCGGCGGAATGCCCGCGCCGTGATCGCTCACGGTGATGCAGATCTCGCGACGACGGGCCTGCCCCCGCTCGGCGCGCACCCCCACCCAGCGATCGGCGCCGCCATACTTGACCGCATTGGCCAGCAGGTTCTGCACCGCCGAGCGCAGCGCGCCGGCGTCGCCGAGGACGTTCGGCAGGTCCGGCGCGATGTCGCGCTGCACGGTGAGCCCGCCGTCGCCGGCCGCGGCAATGGCGGTGTCCACGGCCGCGTTGACGATCTCGGCCGGTGACACGGGTGCGGGGCTGCCGAGACCGGCGCCCGACTCGAGCCCTGCGTACTGCAGCACGCTCTCGATCATCTCGCCGAGACGTCGAGCCTCCGACTCGATCACCGTGCCATAGCGTTTGACGCGTTCGGTGTTGCCGACGACCCCGTGCGACAGATTCTCCGCGGCGGACCGGATGACCGCGACCGGCGTGCGCAGTTCGTGGGTGACGCCGGCGACGAACTCCATCTGCTGGTCGGCCAGGCGGTGCGCGCGGCGCGAGGCCGCGGCGAGCAGCGCGACGCTGACGCTGAGCAGAAGCAGCATGCCGAAGCTGATGGCCAGGTTGCGCCGCCGCGCGCTCGCGACCGCGGTCTCGAGCGAACCGCTGGCGTGCTGCACGATCAGCCGCCAGCGCCCGAGCTCTTCGTTGCGCGGGGGGAGATCGGCACGCCCCAGCCGCCGCTCCTCGATCGGGCCCTCCGGCGCGCCGAGACGGACGCCGCCCCCGCTCCCACCCCCGCGGCCGAAAAAGAGCCGCCCGCCGGCCCGCGCGCCGAAGAAGACTTCGCTCGCGTCGGCACCGGCCGGGTCCGCCGGGGCGTCGGGATCCGAGCGGTACAGCACGCGCGAGGGATCGCTCACCGAAACCACCGCCACGCGATAACTGTCGCCGTCCTGATGTATGAAATAACGCCGTGCCAGCGCCGGCAGGATCTCCTCCCGCATGTAGCGCAGATCGAGCTGCAGGATGGTGAAGCCGAAGACCGGGGTGATCGAGGCCGTGCGCGACCCGGAGCCGCCGCTGGGGCCGATCAAGTTGCGGAGCGGGCTGATGACCAGCGACTCCTCTTCGGTGAGCGCGAGACGGCGGTCGATCGGTTGGCCGGTGTTGAAGTCGCGCAACTGACGTTCGAACTCGGGACGCCAGCGGGCGACCGCCTCCGGCCACGCGGCCGGCTCGAACGCGTGGGGCTCCGGGTTGAACCTCCGGATCCGGAGGTCCGGACCCTCCGCATCGACGATGAAGATGTCTGAGACGAGGCGCGGGTGCTCCGAGGTATCCACCCATGCCTCGTACCGGTCGGTGTATTGCTCCGAGGCCCCGTCCCGGGCGGTAACCGGGCCCACTTGCAGGCTGAGCACGGCGCGTCCGACCTCGACGTCGAACGCCTCGCGGAACTGCAGTGCCGCGTTGCGAAGATTGCGCTGCATACGCTCGCGCTCGGCATCGCTCACCTGGCCGACCCACTGATACTGAAGAAGGGCGAGGGCAGGCAACAGCACCAGCAGCGCACCGGTGAGCAGAGTGAGGCCCGAAGGGCGGGGCAGCTTCACGCGGTCGAGTGTAACACGGACAAAAATCCCGTAAGTGATTGATTCCTAGGCTTTTACATTCTTAACAAATTCTTTGCCGGTGCTTAACCCGCGAGTGGCAGCCGACCTTCGATAATGAAGATTATGAAACGCTCGATTGCCGCCGCCCTCGCGGCGCTCGTTCTCGGAGCCTGCCTCGTCGCCGCGCCGCAGGCGCAGGAGGCGGCGGATGCCCCGAAGGGCGCCGCGCTCCTCGCCGAAGCCCGCAAGGCGATTGGTGGTGACGACAAGCTCCGGGCGGTGAAGACGCTGCAGTCGAAGGGCGTCTACAAGCGCACCGCCGGCAACAACACTCAGGAAGGCGACGTCGAGATCCTGATCGAACTGCCGTCCAAGTACCGGCGCAACGAGTTGAGCGGGGTCGCGGGCGGGCCTATCCAGGAACGCGTCGAGGTGCTCAACGGCGCCGACGTGTGGGACATCAATGCCACGGGCTTTGGTGGCGGGTTCGGCGGCTTCGGCGGACGCCGCGGCGGCGGTGACTTCGGCGGCCGCGGCGGCCAGGGCGGTCAACCCGGTCAACCCGGTCAACCCGGTCAACCCGGTCAGCCCGGTCAGGGTGCGCAAGCGGGCCAGCCGGGACAGGGTCGTGGCAACATCGACCCGGAGCGGCTGAAGGAACTGCAGCGGCGCCAGCGCCAGACC
>DATMDI010000079.1:0-4439 GCA_035557875.1 Vicinamibacterales bacterium | reverse complement strand
CTCGACGCACTCGAGGCGGTGATCGCCGCCACCGATACTCCGTCGCACGTCTACGCGGCGGCGTGCCTCGATGCCGCGCAGGTGCACGAGCGCCAGGGATCCACGGCGCGGGCGATCGAGCTCTACGAGCTCACTGTGGCGGCGTTCGGTGTGGACCCGCGCGCGAAGAGCACCGCGCAACGCGCGCTCGCGCGGCTCACGAAGCCGGTGTGATCCTCACGCGTGCAGACGCGGCGCGAAGGCGCAATGCGCCCACACTGTAGAAGCTGCGTGGTCGTGCCGAGACTTGACATCAAGGGTGGGATTGGACGTGGCCGGATGCCGCGTTTTTTGACAAGCCGCTCGATTTTGTGCTTGACACAGTGAGAATCTCACCCGTAATCTACATCTGGTATGAGGGTGGATGGCTCAGCCCACCAATTGTGACGGCCGAGCGGTCGTCGGAGGCTGGGTCGCTGACTCCTAAGGAGAAGACAATGGCGAAGAAGGCTGCCAAGGGCGCAAAGAAGAAGGCCGCAAAGAAGCGGTAATTCTTCTGAAGGCTTTATGGGGTGCTTGTTGAAGCACCCCATTTTTTTAGCCTTCTAAAAGGGGCGCGTGTGACGCGCCCCTTTTGCTTGTACGGACACTTCCCGCCGTGTCGTACGAAACCACCGTGTCTCCCGTCGCGCGTGGCAGGCGTCGTCGCTTCGCCGGCCCGTCCTCGACGAGGAGTCTGCTCAGACGTACAAGCAGGCCGGCTTCGGACGACCCTGCCACGCACGCCGGTCGCTGGTCGTTCGTGGCTGCGGGTCTTCAGACCCGCCTGGCCTCCCTACCTGCCGGTGAGTTCTATTCGGGGTTCACGCCGTCGCGGATCCGCACGCGGCGGATCACGTCCCACGGCAGGATGCGGTCCACCACCTCCATGCCGGCGACGACGTGACCGAAGACGGTATAGCGCCCGTCGAGGTGCGGGGCCGGCGAGTGGGTGATGAAGAACTGGCTGCCGCCCGTGTCGCGCCAGTCGAGCGCCATGCCGACCGTGCCGCGCAGGTAGGGCCGCTGGTTCAGCTCGTCGCGGATTGAATAGCCCGGGCCGCCTTCACCGTCGCCCCGCGGGTCGCCGCCCTGCACGACGAAGTCGGGCACGATGCGGTGGAAGGCCACGTTGTTGAAGAACCCCTTGCGCGCGAGGCTCATGAAGTTGCGGACCGTGAGCGGGGCATCGAGCACGGCCAGCTCGATCTGGATGACGCCCTTGTCGGTTTCGATCAACGCGTGCGGCGAAAACGGCGGCGCCACCATCCCCATCCAGGCCGGTGAATCGATGGGCTCGCCCGCGGTCGCCGGACGCATCGCCGTCGCGATGCCGTCAGTGACGTTCTGCTCCTTCAGCAGGTCCGCGGCGCGCACGCGCAGCGCCCAGTCCTTGTCCTTGAGCGCGTCATCGAGCAGCGGCCGGGTCCCGGCCGGATCGAGCTGGGCCAGCGCCACGAGGACCGCCGCGCGCGCCACGTAAGTCGTATCCGCGCCGGCGGCAATGTAGGCAGCCCGCAAATCGGGCACGGCGCTGGTGGCCTTGAGCTGCGCCAGCGCCTGAGCTGCGGCGGAACGGATCACGAAATCGGGGTTCGTGAGCCGGGCGCGAATCAGGTCGGCCGCGCCCGGCGCTTTCGATGCCGCGAGCGCCGCGAGCACGGCCGCCACGACGCGAAGATCGCTATCGCCGGCCATCACCGCAAGGCGCGGGAAGCCCTGGCTCTCGGGCAGCGTGCCCAGAGCGCTGGCCTGCGCCACGCGCACCGTCCAGTCCGGGTCCGTGTCGAGCCCGGAAAGCGTCGCGGTGAAGGTGTCCACATCCAGGCGAGCCAGCGCGCGCAGCGCCAACCCGCGCACCGCCGGGGCCGCATCGGTCACGAGCTCCACGAGGATGTCCGCGGTCCGGGCATCAGCCAGCGCGGCCAGCGCCGTCATCGCCTCGAGGCGGATGGCCGGATCGGTCTTGATATCGCTGACGACGCGCGTGACGAGCGACCGCGACGCCTGATCGCCGAGCGCCGCGAGCGCGCGGATCGCCTGGATCATGAGGGCGGCATCACGCGGCTGCTCCACCAGCTCACGCAGGGACGCCGCCGACTGCGTCGCCTTGGCCGCCGCCAGGCCGCGCACGGCGAACGACGCGGTGTAGCGCCCCGGCGTCGAGAGGAGCGCGAGGAGGGCCGGAGCCGCCCGCGGGTCGCCTACGCGCTGCAGCGCGTAGGCGATCGGCCACCACCGCGACACCGGCTGGCCGTCGGCACCGAGCACCGCCGCCGCGATCGGTTCGTACGCGGTGAGGCGGGCCAAGGCGAAGAGACCAAGCCGCACGGCCTCGACGGGCGGTGCCAGCGGCGACGTCAGGTCATCGGGCTGCACGCCCGACAGCGCCCCGGCCTCGACATGGCGGCGAACCATGTCGCCGATGGCTGGCGCGTCGGTCTTGTCGCCGATCAGGCCGAGAGCCTCGGCGGCACGGCTCTGAAGCACGACGTCGCTGCCGGTCAGCGCCTGCAACAGCGGCGGACGGGCAGCCGGCGAGCCGATCAGCCCGAGCGCGAACGCTGCCATCTGGCGCACTTCCGGCTCTCCGTCGCCAAGCGCCTTGACCAGCGGCTCCACTGCCTCGGGGAGGCCGACGCGGCCGATCGCCAACGCGGCGCGCCGGCGTACCCGCGCCTCGGCATCGTCGAGCAGAACCAACAGATCGGACGGAGGCGGCGGGGCCACGACGGCCGGAACCGCACCGGTGGCCGCCCGGATGACGACTGGCGCGGGCGGATTCGGCTCTCTCAGGATGCGCTGATCCTCGAGGCGCATGATCCAGGCGAGCTTCTGCTCCCAGGAGTCCCTCGGGGCAGCTTGAGGCCCCGGTGCAGAAGGCGCGGTTGCCGGAGCTTTGGGCGCGCAGCCGGCGCCCAGAAGCGGAAGGAAGAGGCAGAGCGCTCGGATGGCGCGTGGAATCATGGGCGACGTCCGCCTCGCTGAGAAGCGAAGTCGCGCGACGCGCGCCTTCAGGACCGTGGGCATCGATGTGAAGAGCGAGCGACGAACGGCTTCGGATGATAGCATGCGGCCTACAGCTCACCTTGGAGCCCGTCCACTCCCTCCCGTTCCGGTCGATTGCGATTGAGGGGCCGATCGGCGTCGGTAAGACCGCGCTGGCCGAGCGGCTGGCCACGCGGCTCGACGCGGCGACGGTCCTCGAAGAAACCGACAACCCGTTCCTGGCCGACTTCTATGCCGGACGGCCCGGCGCGGCGCTGCAGTCGCAGCTGTTCTACCTGCTGAACCGCCATCGCCAGCAACTGTCGCTCCGGCAGTCGAACCTGTTCGCGCAGACGACGATCTGCGACTACCTGTTCGACAAGGACAAGATCTTCGCCTATCTCAACCTCGACGACAACGAGCTCTTCATCTACCAGCGGCTGTACGACCTGCTCGCGGCGGACGTGCCGTCTCCGGATCTCGTCGTCTACCTGCAGGCGCCGACCGAGGTGCTCGAGCGCCGGCTGCGCCGCGACCGCACGCCCGAGCCAAGCGACGAGCCCCGGGTGCCCGACCCCGCCCCCGATTACGTGAAGGAGCTCAATGAGGCCTACCAGCACTTCTTCTTCCACTACACGGCCACCCCGCTCCTCGTCGTCGAGACCTCGGACGTAGACCTCGCTGGTGATCACGCGCTGGACGATCTCCTGCGTCAGATGGCGACGATGTCGCACGGCACGCGATATTACGTGCCGCGGCCCTAGGGCAGGTAGGCTGGTGGGCGGGTAGGTAGCAGGTGGGTAAGAGGGGCAGGTAGGGCGTTCGCACCGCGCAAACACGTCGAAACAAGAGCTTTCCCCACCTGCCTACCTGCCTGCCTGCTCACCTGCGAGCGGGCACGCGCAGCGTGCTAAAGTGCCCGGGATGGCGTGGTTCAAGAAGGCCCGCAAGCCGATCGCCTCGGTGACGGCCGAAAAGCCGAGCCGGGTACCAGAAGGCCTGTGGGTGAAGTGCCCGGACTGTGGCAACCCCGTCTACAAGAAGGATCTCCAGGGCAACCTGAGTGTCTGCCCGAAGTGCGCGCACCACTTCCGCCTGAGCGCGACCGAGCGGCTGGCCGCGCTCTTCGACGGCGGCGATTACGTCCAGCACTTCAGCGACCTGCGCTCCACCGACCCGCTGCAGTTCACCGACACCAAGCCCTATCGGGAACGGCTGCAGAAGACCATCGAGAGCACGGGCCTGAACGATTCCGTGATTGTGGCCACCGGGCGCCTCGACGGGCTCGACGTGGTGATCGCCGCCATGGAGTACAGCTTCATCGGCGGCAGCATGGGCGTCGTGGCCGGCGAAAAGCTGACCCGGGCCGTGGAGATGGCCCTCGAGCGCCGGCAGCCGGTGCTCATCATCTCGTGCTCCGGCGGCGCGCGGAT
>DATMDI010000078.1:0-13665 GCA_035557875.1 Vicinamibacterales bacterium | reverse complement strand
ACGCGTTCTCGGCCTGCCGATACACGATCGAGCGGGTGAAACAGATCGTGCCGATCTGGAAACACGAACATTTCGACGGCGGCGACGTCTGGCTCGAGGGCGCGACGGCTGACCCGGACGACGAGACGGCCCGCCAGACCGCGTATCGCATCGCATGCGCGTGACGGTGAGGCTGTTCGCCCGGCTCCGCGACCTCGCCGGGTCGGGCGAGCTGGTGCGCGACGTGGCCGGTCCGGCGACGATCGAGCAGGTGTGGCGAACGCTCGTGAAGGACATGCCGGCGCTGGCGGACTACGAGCGCACCATGTCGGTGGCGCTCAACGCCGACTACTCGCGGATGAGCGCGGCGGTGAAGGACGGCGACGAGGTCGCGTTCCTGCCGCCGGTGTCGGGCGGATGACACATGTTTGACAAGCTGGCAACGGTCGAATCCCGCTACGACGAGCTGATGACACGGCTCGGCACGGTGGAAGTGCAGTCGGACGCGGCCGAATACCGGAAGGCCGCCAAGACGCTCGCCGAACTCGAGCCGCTGGTGGCGAAGTACCGGGAATACAAGACGGTGGAAGAGAACCTCGCCGGCACGACCGAGCTCGCGAAGGGAACCGACGCCGAGATGCGCGCGCTGGCCGAAGAGGAGCTGCCGTCGCTGCACGCGCAGCGCGACACCCTGCTGCAGGAGCTGCGGATCCTCCTCGTCCCCAAGGATCCCAACGACGAGAAGAACGTCATCCTGGAAATCCGCGCCGGCACCGGCGGCGACGAAGCGGCGCTCTTTGCCGCGGATATTTTCCGCATGTATTCGCGCTTCGCCGAGCAGCAGCGCTGGAAGCTCGACGTGCTGTCGTCGAGCGACAGCGGCGCCGGCGGGCTCAAGGAAGTGATCGCGTCGATCGAGGGGCGCGGTGTCTACAGCCGTCTGAAGTACGAGAGCGGCGTGCACCGGGTGCAGCGTGTGCCGGCCACCGAGGCCAGCGGACGCATCCACACGTCCACGGCCACGGTGGCCGTGCTGCCCGAAGCCGAGGAAGTGGACATTCAGATCCAGGACAAGGACCTGCGCATCGATACGTTCTGCTCGAGCGGCCCCGGCGGTCAGAGCGTCATCACGACCTACTCGGCGGTGCGGATCACGCACCTGCCGACCAACCTCGTGGTGTCGCAGCAGGACGAGAAGTCGCAGATCAAGAACCGGGCAAAGGCCATGAAGGTCTTGCGGGCGCGCCTCTACGAGATCGAGATGCAGAAGCAGCAGGACGCGATCGCAAAAGAGCGGCGCGGCCAGGTGGGCACCGGCGAGCGCTCCGAGAAGATCCGCACCTATAACTTCCCGCAGAGCCGCATCACCGACCACCGCATCAACTTCACCACCCACCAGCTGCACGCGGTACTCGAAGGCGACGTGGCCGAGCTGCTCGATCAGGTCGCGTCGTATTACAACGCGGAAAAGTTGAAGCAGGCGAGCCAGGTCGAGGCGTGACGCTGCGCCAGGCGCTCTCGGTCGCACGCGACCGACTCATTGAGGCCGGCATCGCGCCGGACGAGGCCGCGATCGACGCCGAGCTGTTTGCGCGGACCATCCTCGGCTGGGACCGCGCCCGCATCCTCACCGAATCGGCTCAGGTCGCGCCGGCCCCGCTCGAGCCGAAATTCTCGCAGTGGGTGGCGCGGCGGGAGACGCGCGAGCCGAGCGCCTACATCATCGGCATCCGCGAGTTCTACGGTCTGGAGTTCGAGGTGACGCCGGCGGTGCTCATCCCGCGGCACGAGACCGAAATCATCGTCGAGGCCGCGCTGCCGCTGCTGGTGCGCAAGCTCGACGCCCGGGTCGCCGACGTCGGCACCGGATGCGGCAACATCGCGGTGACGCTCGCGCACGAGGCGCGGCCGTGCACCGTGGTGGCGACCGACGTCTCGGGCGAGGCGCTGGCCGTGGCCAGGCGGAACGCCGCGCGTCACGGCGTGTTCAACCGCATCCAGTTCGCGCAGACCCCGTATCTCGACGGCGTGGAAGGTCCGTTCGATCTGATTGCCGCCAACCCGCCCTACGTGCGCGAGATCGACCGCGCCGGCCTCTCCCCCACGGTGCTGCACGAGCCCGCGGTGGCGCTCTTCGGCGGGGCCAACGGCATGCGCGACATCGAGGGTGTGCTCGGGGCCGCCGTCGCCAAGCTGCGGCTCGGCGGCACGCTGATCATGGAGTTCGGGTTCGGTCAGGAGGATGACGTGCGCGCCCGCGTGGCCGCGCACGACGACCTGCGCCTCGACCGCGTCGTGGCCGATCTCCAGGGTCTGCCGCGCACGGCGGTGATCACCCGCGACCGCCGCAAGTCGCCACGGCGATAGGTTGCAGCAGGGGCGGGGCTGAAGACCCGCAGCCACATTTCGCCGACTGTGCCTGCTCTGCCTACTCCGCCGTGAGAGACTTCCCCCATGGCCGACTGCCTGTTCTGCAAGATCGTCGCGGGTCAGATTCCCTCGAAGAAGCTCCACGAGGACGATGTCGTCATCGCGTTCGCAGACATCAACCCGCAGGCGCCGCTGCACGCGCTGGTCGTACCGCGCGCGCACATCGCGTCGCTGAACGAGCTCGGTGCCGGCCACGATGCGATCGCGGGTGCGATGTTGCGGTGCGCGGCCAGACTCGCGAAGGATCACGGTTACGCCGAGCGCGGCTATCGCACGGTGTTCAACACCAACGCCGAGGCGGGCCAGTCGGTCTTCCACATCCACCTGCACGTGCTCGCCGGCCGCGGCCTCGCCTGGCCGCCGGGATAGAGCCCGGTTTCGCCGCTTCGTGGGCGACAACGCGCCGGTCTCTCGATGCCAACGCATCTTGAATGGCTCGTCGACGAACTCAGCGCGACGCTGACAGCTGGCCATTACCTGCCGGCACGGCATCTGGACATCGTCGACGACTCGTTGGGCATCACACACCTTGCCGCGCGAGTGGCCGAAGCGTGCTTCGGTGACGCGAGCCTCGTCTATGACGTCACCGCCCGCCTGACCTCGCCGGAGATGCACGACGTCGAGTCGGCTCTCAGCGGCGTACCGCCAGGGCATGCATCACTCGCGGGCGAGTCGCTGGTCCAATTCATCGAGTCGCGCGGGCGTGGGGTCATCGCGATTGAGGATCTCCAGGAATTCGCTCCGCATGCCATCGAAACGCTGGCCCGGATAGCCGAGTCCGGGTGGGCCTCGAAGGACGGCACCAGCAGCAGCGCCGTCCCCGCCCGTCGATTCGTCTTTCTCGCCTTTGGCCGGCTCTCGCTCCCATCCCCGCGTGAGCTGATGCAGAGAACCGGGGACGAACGGCCGTGGGCTCCTGAGAATCGGCCGCCCTATCTCTTTCGCGACGCGCTGGAACGCATCGCCTCGGAGCGCTACCCGCGGCACTTCAGCCCCTGGGTGGTCGGTCGTTTCGAAGGCGTCGATGCGGGGTTCGCGTGGGAACGCTACTGTGATCGGGTCGCGCGCCACGATTTCAACACACCACTCGTCGCGGCGCCGCTCGCACTAGTTGTTCCGGCCCGGCCGCCGCAGCCGATGACTCGGGACTTGGTGGCCGACGTGGCCGCGATACCGACATTGCCGCAAGCCGGTGACCCCTACGATGTCTTCATCAGCTACAGCTGGTCGCGGACCGAGGACAACGCGAGTTGGCTACGCGAGAAGCTCAAGGAGCGGGGCCTGCGGGTGTTTTTCGACAAGGACGAGCTCACATTGGCTGGCCTGGCCGATGACCAGATCAAGACTGTGTTGATTCAGAGGCTCAGCGCAATCGTCAGGCGTTCGCGTTCGTGGGTCGTCTTTGCCGCCGCGCTGCGGCAGTACTCTGGCGACGGCACCCTGACCGATGCCGAGGCGGTCGCGCGAAGCGTCGCGATGGAGGTGAAGGGAGCGCTCGTCGAGTGGAGCTGGCAAACACTCGAGATGCGTCACATGGGGCAACGCCTGGTGATCGGCGATTCGGCTGCATACATGGTGGACTCGAATGGCGACTGGGATCCATCGTTCGGCAAGCGTCGCGTCGAAGACCGGGAGGATATGCTGCGCCACGTCCTCGCCTACCTCGACGACATGGGAGTGCAGGCTTCGAGCGTCTGAGGTTGGGACCGGCGCTCGCTTGCGGGTCCCAGACCCGCAGCTACGAGAGAAGCGCCGGCAGGTCCGTCAGGTTGCGGATAACCGGTACATCGACCTCGGGCAGCGGACCGTTGCCGCGGTGCAGCAGCACGCCGCGCATGCCGACGCTGCGCGCACCATAGACGTCGTGGGCCAGGCTGTCGCCCACCATCAGCGCTTCGCCGGCGTCCACGCCCGCCTGGCTCAGCGCCGCCTCGAAGATGCTCGGGTGCGGCTTGAGGTAGCCGTGCTCGGCCGACGACACCGCGGCCGCCACCAGCCCCTGCAGGTTGAAGTGCTCCTGAAACGCGTCGAGCGAGCGATGCGAGTTGGAGATCAGGCCGATCTTGAGCTGCCGCGCGGCCAGCTCACGCAGCACCGCTTCGGCGTCATCGTAGAGATGAAAATGATGGCAGGCCGCCCACTGCACGTACATCTCGCGGGCGCAGGCGTCCAGGGCCTCGCCGGATCCGCCCATGCCCTCGATGATGCGGCGGGTGTAGCGGATGAAGATCTCGTCGTCGTAGACCACCTGCTCGTGGTCGAGCGATGACAGCGCCTCGCGGACGGCCGCGTCGTAGCGCGCCTCCTCCACGGTGATGCCGTGCCGCTCGCAGGACTGGCGGTAGCCCACGCCCTGGAACGCCGGGCCCGGGTAGATCAGGGTGAAGTCGACGTCGAAGAACACGGCCCGGACAACCGGCTCCATCCAGTCGATTATAGAGCCCGCGATACAATCGATGCCGATGCCCGACTGGAAAGACACGGTCAACCTGCCCCGCACGGGCTTCTCGATGAAGGCCAACCTGCAGATCGCCGAGCCGGAGGCGCTGGCCCGGTGGGAGGCCGCAGGCCTCCAGCAGAAGCTCGAGGAGCGCCGCCGGGGCGCGCCGAAGTTCGTGCTGCACGACGGACCGCCGTACGCGAACGGGCAGATTCACCTCGGCACCGCGCTCAATAAGATCCTCAAGGATCTGGTGATCAAGTCGCGCTCGATGGCCGGCTTCGACGCGCCCTACGTGCCGGGCTACGACTGCCACGGGCTTCCCATCGAGCTGCGGGTCGATCGCGAGCTCGGCGCGAAGAAGAAGGACATGACCCGCGCCGACATCCGGCGCGCCTGCCGCGGCTACGCCGAGCGCTTCATCGGCGTGATGACCGACGAGTTCAAGCGGCTCGCGGTGTTCGGCGACTGGGATCATCCCTATCTCACGATGAACTTCCGCTACCAGGCGGATATCGTCCGCGCGCTCGGCAAGTTCGTCGAGCGTGGCCTGGTCTACAAGGGCAAGAAGCCGGTGCACTGGTGCATTCACTGCCGCACCGCGCTGGCCGAAGCCGAGGTCGAGTACGCGGACCACACGTCGCCGTCGATCTACGTCGAATTCCCACTGGCGCCCGCCAGCGCGGCCACCCTGGCGCAGCGCGTGCCGGCCCTCGCCGGGCAGAAGGTGTCGGTCCTGATCTGGACGACCACGCCCTGGACGATTCCGTCGAATCTCGCGATCGCGTTCCATCCCGAGTTCGACTACGCGGCCTACGACGTGGACGGCCGCGCCGTCATCGTCGCCGAGGAACTGGCGCCGCGGGTGGCACAGGCGGTGGGCCGCACCTTCGGCTCGCCGATCGCGCGCACGAAGGGCGCAGATCTCGAGGGCATCGCGTTCCGGCACCCGCTCTACGAGCGCGATTCGATCGGCGTGCTCGGCGACTACGTGACCCTCGAGCAGGGCACCGGCGCGGTACACACCGCGCCGGGGCACGGCGCCGACGACTTCCTGACCGGCAAGAAGTACGGCCTCGATATCTACGCGCCGATCGGACCGGCCGGGCACTTCCTCGACACGGTGGAGCTCTTCGCCGGCGTTCGCGTGTTCGATGCCAATCCGAAGGTCGAGCAGGCGCTGCACGAGCGCGCGCGGCTCTGGCACCGCGAAGATTTCCGGCACCAGTACCCGCACTGCTGGCGCTGCCACAACCCGGTGATCTTCCTGGCTACGTCGCAGTGGTTCGTCCGCATGGACGGCGACGCGGCCATCGAGTGCGAAGACGGAGAGCGCCGTACGCTGCGCGCCGCCGCGCAGCACGCCATCGACCACCAGGTGAAGTGGATTCCCGCCTGGGGCCGAGACCGCATCTTCAACATGGTGTCGAACCGGCCCGACTGGTGCATCTCGCGCCAGCGCGCCTGGGGCGTGCCGATTCCCGCGGTCGATTGCACTGCCTGCGGCGAAGCCGCGCTCACGCCGGCGCTGGTCGACCGCGCCGTCGCGCTGTTCGACGTGCATGGCGCCGACGCGTGGTACGAGCGCCCGATCGAGGAGTTTCTGCCCGACGGCATGACCTGCGCGGCGTGCGGCGGCGCCTCGTTCGAACGCGAGCAGGACATTCTCGACGTGTGGTTCGACTCGGGTTCGAGCCACGAGGCGGTGCTGCCGCGCTACGACCGGCTGACGTGGCCGTCGGACATGTACCTGGAAGGCAGCGACCAGCACCGCGGCTGGTTCCAGAGCTCGCTGCTCGTGGCGCTGGCCACGCGCGGCCGGCCGCCATACCGGCAGGTTCTCACCCACGGCTTCCTCATCGACCTCGAAGGCCGCAAGATGTCGAAGTCGGTCGGCAACACGATCGTGCCGCAGGAGGTGATCAAGGAGAGCGGCGCCGAGATCATCCGCCTGTGGGTGGCGATGACCGAGTTCACCGAGGAGCTGCGCGTCAGCAAGGAAATCCTGACGCGCGTGGTCGACTTCTACCGCAAGCTGCGGAACACGTCGCGCATCCTCGTCGCTAACCTCTACGACTTCGATCCGGCCACCGACATGGTGCCCGTGGAGCGGATGGACGAGGTGGACCGGTTTGCCCTCGCCCGCTACGCCGACGCCGCCAGCCGCATGTTGAAGGCGTACGACGAGTATGACTTCTCCACTGCGTCGCAGGCGCTCAACACGCTGGTCACCGTGGACCTGAGCGCGTTCTACGTGGACGTGACGAAGGACCGGATGTACACCCTGGGTGCGCGGTCGCACGCGCGGCGCTCGACGCAGACCGCGATGTACCTCATGTGCGACGGGCTCGCGCGCCTGCTCGCGCCCATCCTGCCGGTGACGGCCGACGACCTGTGGCGGCACCTCCCGGGCCCGCACCCCGAGCCCGTACACCTCGAGACCTTCGCGCCCGTCGATCGCTTCAAGGACGAGGCGCTGTCGCAGCGCTGGGATGCGCTCTTGAAAGTGCGCGAACAGGTCAACGCCGCGCTCGAGCAGAAGCGCAAGGACAAGGTGATCGGCAACTCGCTCACGGCTCATGTCGCCGTGACCGCACAGGGCGGCGTCGGGCGGCTCCTCGAGCAGTACCGCCGCGACCTGCCGATGCTCTTCATCGTGTCGGATCTCGAGCTCAACGTCGGCGCCGCCGACGCCGTGGACGCGGTGAGCGTCGACGTGGACAAGGCGCGCGGAGTGAAATGCGAGCGGTGCTGGCGCTATGTGCCCAGCATCCGGCAGGAGCCCGACTGGGCGGGCCTGTGCGACCGCTGCGTGGACGCGCTGGCGGAACCGGCCCACCAGTAACGCTGTGAACACCAGCGGCTACTCGTTCCAGCTCGCCACCGCCGGAGTCCTGGTGGTGGGCGATCAGATCACCAAGCTCCTCGTCCGGCGCTCTCTGGAGCTGTACGACAGCGCGGTCGTCATCCCCAACCTCGTCAGCATCACCCGCATCCACAATACCGGGGCGGCATTCGGCCTGCTGGACGGGGCCGATCTACCATTCAAGACGGTGCTGCTGGTGCTCGTGTCCACCGCGGCCCTGGTCGGCCTCCTGATGTTCGCGGCATCGCTGCCCGAGGCGCATCGGGTGGCGCGAATCGGCGTGGCGCTCGTGGTGGGCGGCGCCGCAGGCAACCTGATCGACCGGCTCTGGCTCGGCTACGTCGTGGACTTCATGGACGTCTACTGGCGCGGCTGGCACTTCTGGGCGTTCAACGTGGCCGACTCGGCAATCTCGATCGGCATGGCGCTGATCATCCTCGATCAGCTGGGAGTAGGACGACGCCGTGTTCCCGGAACTGTTTAAGCTCGGGCCGATTACCCTCTACTCCTACGGCGTGCTGCTCGCCGTGTCGTACCTCGTGGGCCTCAAGCTCGCGATGGCGCGCGCCAAGCAGCGCAACCTGGACGCGGCGCGCGTCCTCGACCTCGGCATCTACATCATCGTCGCCGCGCTCGTTGGCGCGAAGCTGCTGCTGCTCGTGGTGGACTTCGACCACTATCGCAACAACCCGGGGGAATTGCTGGCGCTCGCCCGTTCGGGTGGAGTGTTCTACGGCGGCCTGATCCTCGCGGTCGCCGTGGCGTTCTGGTACATCGCCCGGCACAAGATGCCGTTCTGGAGCACCTGCGACGTGTTTGCGCCCGGCATCGCCCTCGGTCACGTCACCGGGCGGCTTGGCTGCTTCGCCGCCGGCTGCTGCTACGGCCGGCCGACCGACGTGCCGTGGGGCGTGATCTTCACCGACCCGCTGGCGGCCGCCAACGTCGGCACGCCGCTCGGCATCCGGCTGCATCCGACGCAGCTCTACGAGGCCGGCGCCGAACTGCTGATTCTGGCGTTCCTGCTCGCCACCGAACGGCGCGGCCGCCCGTTCGCGGGCCGCACCTTCTGGCTCTACATGTTCCTGTATGCGGTGTCTCGCTACATCATCGAGATCTACCGCGGAGACCCGCGCGGCGTGGTGCCGTTTCTCGACATCTCGACGTCGCAGTTCATCTCGCTGATCCTCGGACCGCTCAGCCTGATCATGTTGCTGTGGCTGTCGCGCGTGCTGCCGACCTCGCCGCAGGAAACCCGTCACCGCCGGCGCGCCGCGGTCTGAAGTGCCAGTAGCCGGCAACGACACGGACGGCGCCGCCGACTTCGTGGTGCCCCCCGAGCAGCGGGGCCAGCGCCTCGATCTCTTTTTGACTGCGTTTCTCGGCAGCCATTCGCGATCGCAGCTTCAGAAGCTGATCGCCGACGGCTGCGTGACCGTCGCCGGGCGCATCGCCAAGGCCAATCTGCAGCTGCGCGACGGCGACCTCGTGCACGTGCAGCTCCCCGACGCCGCGCCCGCGTCCGTCGGCAGCGAGGCGCTGCCGGTCGACATCCTGTATCAGGACGCGGATCTGGCCGTGGTGAACAAGCCCGCCGGGATGGTGGTCCATCCCGCCGCCGGCCACAGCTCGGGAACGCTCGTCAACGCGCTGCTGCATCATCTTCCTGACCTGAGCGGCATTGGCGGCGAGCTGCGCCCCGGCATCGTGCACCGCCTCGATCGCGGCACGTCCGGCGTGATGGTCGTGGCCAAGAACGACGCCGCGCACCAGGAACTGGCGCGGCAGTTCCACGATCGCGAGGTCGAGAAGGAGTACATCGCGCTCGTCTGGGGCGTCGTGCAGGCCGGGCGCCGCATCGACGCCGCCATCGGCCGCGACCCCGGCGACCGGCAGAAGATGTCCTCGCGCGCCAAGCACGCGCGGGACGCGGTCACGCGCATCACCCGCGCGCTGCACCTCCCCGGCCTCACGCTGTGCCAGGTGGCGATCCACACCGGCCGCACGCACCAGATTCGCGTGCACCTGAGCGCGATTGGCCACCCGGTGGTGGGCGACTCGATGTACGGCGGCGTGCACCGCCGGGTGGCGGGCGACATCCGCGCCGTGCAGCGCCTCGAGCGGCCGTTCCTCCACGCGGCGCGGCTCGCATTCACGCACCCGGGCGACGGGCGCCGCCTCGAGTTCACCGCCCCGCTTCCCGACGACCTGCAGGACGTCCTCGACGCATTGCCGTCGCTGGCCAGCGATGACTGATTCGTATGTAGGGCGCGGCTGAAGCCCTACGGAGTGACCATGGACACACCGATCGTCCCGCGTCAGGTCCACAGGGTTTTCGAGGGCCGCGTTTTCACGGTGCAGGTGGAATCGATCACGCTGCCGAAGGGCATGGCGCTCGACGCCGAGGTCGTCCGTCATCCAGGATCAGTCGTGATCGTCCCGGTCACCGCCGCCAACGACGTGATCCTGGTGAAGCAGTATCGCCACGCGATCGGCCGCTACACCTGGGAGCTTCCCGCCGGCAGCCTCAAACCAGGCGAAAACGTCGCCGCCGCGGCGCGGCGGGAGTGCCAGGAAGAAGTGGGGATGATCGCCGAGCGGCTCGAACCGCTCGGCTCGTTCTTCCCCACCCCTGGCTACTGCGACGAGGAGATGCACTTCTTCCTCGCGGCTGGCCTCCGCCCACCGCGCGACGATGACGCCGAGGCGCATCAGGATGAAGACGAGGACATCGAAACGCGCGAGGTATCGCTCGCGGAGCTGCGGGCGATGATCGCCGGCGGTGACGTCGTGGACCTGAAGACCGTCGCCGGCGTGGCGCTCGCCGAAAAAGCAAACGGGCTGGAGCACTGAGCTCCAGCCCGTCCTTCAGAATCGACTGGCGATCGCGAGATTCAGGCGCGACGCCGGCGGCGCACGGCGCGCGCGGCCAGGCCGCTGAGACCCAGAGCGAGCAGCGACGCGGACACCGGCTCCGGCACGGCCGCCAGGCACTCGCGAGCGTCGCTCACGCAGACGCGGAAGCTACCCGTGTTGTCGGCAAAGAGGTCGTCGTTGAGCCCGAGCTGCAGCTGCGTCGCGCCGACCGGCACCAGAAAGCTGCCGCCAAGTCCGATGTGAAACGGCGTCCCGACGATGGTGCCCGTCACGTTGGCGAACGTTCCGACCAGCGCGTTCAGGTAGATCGGGTATGGGGACAGGTAGAGGCTCGGAAAGAACGTGCCAGTGCTCCCCAGATTGTTGCTGGCGTCATAAGCGGTATCACCAACAGCGTCCGAGTACGGCACGCCACCGAAGGCGCTGGTCAAGCCAGTCAGGTACACAACGTCGATGGTGTTGCCGGCCACAACGGCGATGCCGTCGCCGGCGTCCACCACCGTCGGGCTCAGGCCGTCGAGAATGCCGTACTGGAAGGAGTCGTTCAGGCCGCCGTTGATCCATACCCACGGCATGGCCAGGCCGTCGACACTGCGAATGATTGCGCCCGCAGAGGCGCTCGAGGCGTATCCCAAGATGGTCGCGGCGATTCCGCAGACCAACATCAATCTCTTCATTCGTCCGCTCTCCGGTAAGTAGTAGGTTTGCTGAAGCGTTCAGCACCTCAGCAATAGCTGTGCCTAACTGCTCAGGTTGACGCGCACCGGAGTAGCCCAATTCGGCTATCTATTGATGAGCCTAGGCTTACAGCTGAGTCTGAGGCCGATTCGAAGCGCCGGAGCGCACGTAACGTCCAGTTGATGTCCGCGCGCAGGGAGACCTTGTCCATCTTCGCCGCGCCTTTGCGGACTTCGTGCGACCTCCCTGCCTACCCAGTCAGGGCATGCCTCGCGACGGCGAAACTGCATAACATCCTCGGCCGACGGTTTCGATGAGCGGACGGGGAGGACACGTGCGAATGGCAAGGCGGGGCGTGCTGATGACGCTGGGGATCGCGCTCGCGACGAGCATGCTGGGCACGGCCCAGCGGCCCGATCAATCTGTCCCCGCGGCCGCGCCGTGGACGCCCCCGAGAACATCATGGGGCGATCCCGATCTCGAGGGCGTCTGGACCAGCGACAACAACTTCTCGATTCCGCTGGAGCGTCCCGCCGAGGTCGCGGATAAGGAATTTCTCGAGGGTCAGGATCTGGAGAACGCGCTGAAGGCGCGCGCGCGACTCATCCAGGGCATTGCGACCGGCGGCGAAGTGGGCGCCGGGCCTCCGCATTGGTACGAGAACCTCACGGCACGATCGAATCGCAGCTCGCTGATTATCGACCCGCCCAACGGGCGACTGCCGGCGCTGACGGCTGAAGCGCGGGCGCGGAACAGCGCCGAAGCCGACGCGCGTCGCGGCCGCGGCCCGTCAGACTCCTGGACGGATCGAAGCCTGTGGGACCGCTGCATCACCGTCGGCCTGCCGAGCGTGATGTTCCCGACCGGCTACAACAACAACGTCCAGATCCTGCAGGCACCGGGATTCGTCACCATCACGCACGAGATGATGCACGACACACGCGTCATTCCCCTCGACGGCCGGCCGCACGTCTCTCCCGCCGTTCGCCACTACCTGGGCGACTCGAGAGGACGATGGGAAGGCACGACGCTGGTGATCGACGTCACCAACTTTCACCCGGCCTCGAACTATCGGGGGTCGCGCGAGACGCTGCACCTGATCGAGCGCTACACACGCACCGGGGCGGGCGCGCTGCGCTACGCGGTGACGATCGACGACCCCCGCACATTCGAACGGCCGTGGACCGCGGTGCTCGACCTGGAACCACAAGGGGACATGTACGAGTACGCCTGCCATGAAGGGAATCGCGGCCTCGAGAACATCCTGCGCGCCGCGAGGCTCGAGGAACGCGCCGCCTCTACGACCCGATAACGTGGGCCAGAGCGAGGTTTTCGCCGGGAATCAGGCCGAGGCTCCGCCGCTGCCGCGGCTCATCCAGCCGAGCGCCACGTCGCGCAACTTGAGCAGCGCGGTCCCGAGCGCGGCGACGCTACCCGTCACACCCACCAGCTCGGACTGCAGGCCGGGCTGGGTGGCGACGAATACGCCGGCGATGGCCAGCCCGGCGAACAGCAACGGCCGTACGGCGTGCCAGCTGTGGCCTTCGGCGGTCCGCTCCCATTCGCGCCGGCTGGCGGACGATTCTTCGTCGGCCCGCTCGCGGGCGATCAACGCCTCCACCGCGGCGGTCGCGGGCTGAATTTCCGGCGACAGCTTGATCAGCCCCTGGTCCGCGAGGGCGTTGATGGCCGCAAGCTGACGCGGGTTGGCGATACCTTCCTCAGTGGCCACCACCAGCACGTGCCGATGGTGGTCCGGGAGGTCCTTCCAGCGCGCTTCCACTTCGCCGTCTGGCACGGGGTCCGCCGGGGTCACCTCGGCGGCGTGCAGATGCCTGGCGCTCCAGCGGATCCACACCGCCAGGAGCACGATGATGCCGATCACGCCCGCGGCCCCGAACCACGAGAGCGGACCGAAGCTGCCCTGGGGCGTATAACGGCTGTGAGCGCCGCCGTAGCGCAGTCGCGCCAGCAGTGGACTGTCGGCCGGCAGCTTCTGGTCCACCCATTCGTGCGCCGCGATCAGCCGCTGATCGCCGGCGCCGAGCGACACGAGCACGGCGTTGAACGGCCGCGGACGCACCCTGGGCGAACCGGCCGGGTGAGTGCGATCGGGCGCAGGTCGCTGACGGCGAGCCTGAGCGGCCGCGATCTCGTCACCAACCGTCTCCGGGTATTGCAGCACGTTCGATTCGGCCTTGAGCGCAAGCGGCGCGTCGAACGACTGCGCCGTCATCCGCGCCTGCTCCGACTCGATGAGCCCGCCAAACTCGTGACCCACCGTCAGGTTCATGATCGCGCTCGCCGGCACGACGAGGATGGCCAGCGCCAGCAGCGTCAGCTCGCCGGTGTACCAGCCGTAGCTCTGGAGGGCGCGCCTGGGAGCCACGCGCCA
>DATMDI010000077.1:0-5933 GCA_035557875.1 Vicinamibacterales bacterium | reverse complement strand
TGGAACCCCGAGGTGCGCACCGTCCAGCGGATTTTCGCGAGCGGGTCGGTGAGGTCGACGAAGTTGCCGCGATCGCGCAGCGACGCGGCGCTCGGCGAGGTCGTGGTACCGGTCCACAGGTTCACCGGATAGAGGTCGGCGCTGCCACGTACCGCGACCAACTGGATCTCCTTGCCGGAGGAGCCATGGAGCGTCAGCTGCAGGTTCGGGCTCGCCACGCCCGCCTGGGAGGCAGGCCACGCTCCGTGGTCGTCGGGCGGCGTCGCGAGCGGCTTCCACCCTTCGCCGAAGAACAGCGGCGGCCGGGTCTGCGGCGCGCGCTGCCCCACCGCGTCACCGCTCAAACCCAGCGCCAGCAGCGCCACGATCGTGCTCACCCGTCGTGCCATGGGGATGCCTCCGGCCGTGATCCTAGCAGGAGTGGCATGTCCGGACGGTGGAAGGGGATAATCGGACGCCCGGGAGATGATGAACTGATGACACGACCCACCGCGACGACCCTTCGTGCCGTGCTGTTGACGGGACTGACGCTGGCGGCGCTGGCGCCCGCGACCGCCCAGGACCTGACGATCACCAACGTCCGCATCATCGGGCCGAACGTCACCGTGATCGAGCGAGGCTCGATCGTCGTCCGCGGCGGCACGATCGTGTCGGTGGCCGCGGGCGCGCCGGCGGCGCCGGCCGGCACGACGATCGACGCCAGGGGCATGACCGCGATGCCCGGGTTCATCGACGCGCATCGGCACTTCAACACCGGACCGAACGAGAAGGCGCAGATGCAGGCGCAGCTCGAGGCCGGCTACACCACGCTGCTCTCCGGCGGCGGTCCGGCCGACGGCAACATCACGCTGCGCGACCGCATCGAGTCGGGCCAGATCAACGGCCCGCGCATCCTCCCGTCGGGGCAGCTGCGCCTCAACCAGCACACGCCCGACTCGGCGCGCGCCGAGATCCGGAAAATGGCGGCCATGGGCGTCAAGTTCACCGGCGAGATTTCGCTGACGCCGGTCCCGGGCCCGACCGCGCAGGAGATGGACGTGCTGCGCGCGGTCGTGGACGAAGGCAAGAAGGCCGGCGTCATGGTGCAGGTCCATGCGGTGAGCACGCCGGCGATGATGGCGGCGGTGGACGCGGGCGTGCCGCTGCTGGTCCATCTCCCCAACAAGGACTTCACGAGCGTCGAGGACGCGAAGAAGCTGGCGGCGTCGGGCACCAAAGTGCTGGCGACGATCGGTTTCGGCGCGCCGGTGTTCGGCGTCTTCGCCAACGACAACAAGCCGCGGTTCCGCGACGGCAAGGACTGGCCGCAGTCGATCGTCGGCGGCGTCCGGCTCGGCGAGGAGGCCGGCTACATGCCGGTGAACGCCCGCACGGTGTGGGACGCGGGCGCCATCCTCGGCTACTGCACCGATACGACCTACGACCCCAAGGCCGGGCTGGAGCACGAGCTCAAGTCGTTCAACATGATGTTCTCGATGCGCGACATGGTCACGATCATGGGCCCGAACACCGCTTCGTACATCCAGATGGCGGATCGGCTCGGCACGCTCGAAGCGGGCAAGCTGGCCGACATCGTCCTGCTCGACGGCGATCCGCTCGAGGGCTACTGGAACTGGCTGAAGGCGCGGGTCGTGGTGAAGGGCGGCGCCGTGGTCGTGGACAAGCGCACGCCGTGACGCCCGGCCACCCCGAGGCCCGGACGGGCACCGCGCCGGCGGCGAGCACGTCGGCGGACGCGCCCGCGGTCGTGCTCGAGCACGTGTCGTTCGCCTTCGACGACCACGTCGTGCTTCGCGACGTCAGCTTCACGGTGCCGAAGGGCAGCATGACGATCCTGCTGGGCGCGAGCGGCGCCGGCAAGTCGATCCTCCTGAAGCTGATTCTCGGGCTGCTGCGTCCGGACGCCGGGACGATCTCCGTCAACGGCCAGCGCATCGATCGGATGCCGGAAGTCGATCTGCTGCACCTGCGCAGCGACATCGGCATGGCGTTTCAGGAGAACGCGCTGTTCGATTCGCTTACCGTCGGCGAGAACGTGGGCTTCCGCCTGCACGACGCCGCGCACGCGTCCGGCGAAGACGAGGACGCCCGCGTGTCGGAAGTCCTGGAGTTCGTCGGCCTCGGCGAATATGCCGACCGCATGCCCTCGGAGCTGTCCGGCGGCCAGCGCCGCCGCGTCGGGATTGCGCGGGCGATGGCGTCGAAGCCGAGCCTGCTGCTGTTCGACGACCCGACCACGGGTCTCGATCCGGTGATTGCCAGTAACGTCGACGACGAGATCGTGAAGCTGCGCGACCTCGAGCAGGTCACCGCGGTGCTGGTGACGCATCAGATTCGCGACGCCCACTACATCGCCACGCACGCGGCGGTCCGCGACGGGGGCCAGATTCAGATCCGCGAGGCCGCCGAAGAGCGCGCGCGGTTCCTGGTGCTCCACGACGGACGGATCTACGCCGAAGGCACGCTCGCCGAGCTGCGGGCGTCGAAGGATCCCTACCTGCAGGAATTCCTGTTCATGACGCTGCCGCCGTGGTGAGCGACTACGGCGACTCCCGTCGTCCGTGGCAGGGGACGTCGCTTCGCCGGCCCGTCCTCGGTGAGGAGTCTGCTCAGACGTACAGGCAGGCCGGCTTCGGACGCCCCTGCCACGCACGCCGGTCGCTGGTGGAGCTCGCACCATTCGCTGAAAAACGGCTGAGGGGTCAACGCTTAGACTAAGGGATGAACATCTTCTCGACCGACTGGGCGAACAGCTTGGCCAGTTTCAACGCGAGCGGTAAGCTCGGATCGTACTTTTCGGTCTCGATGGCGTTCACTGTTTGCCGAGAGACGCCGAGCTGATCTGCCAGTTCCTGCTGCGTCCAGTTCCGCTCTTCGCGCAACGCGCGCACTTTGTTCCGCATCAGCGCAGCTGGCGGCGCATCACCAGGGCCGACACCAGCCACGTCAGCATGCCCACGGTGTAGAACCACCAGGGATGCGGTGCCGTACCGCGCACGAAGGAGTCGAACACAGCGGTCGACAGGCTGAACGCCATCGTCGCGAAGAACGCCACCGATGTCGATCGATAGAGGATGTCGCGCTCCACTCCCTCGTGACGCCGCGTCGTAGCCTGACCAACGAGGATGCTGTAGATTGCCGGGACCGCTGCGGCGATCGCGATCGCAGGCGCAAGCCATCCGGGTCGGGGGCTCAGGTGATTCAGCGCATACGAACCGCCGAGGATGATCACGAGATAGAGGCCGATACCCCACGCGAAACGGCGCTTAGCGATCGCATGCTCGCGGGTAAAGACGTTTGCCGCCATGGATACTCCTCCTACGTGAGTAAAGCATGCTTGACATGTCGTGTCAAGGATGCTTTACTCTCGGTCAGCTGAAGACAGCCGGGGATACTCCGGGCTGTGGGACGGGGATGGAGGTGGCGGAATGACACTCGGGATTGCGCGTTCAGTAGTTTTTGCACTTGTCAGCGGCGTCGCGCTTGGCAGGGCCGACGTCGCCGCCGCCCCGGATCTTCCGACCCGGTTCTCGGTCTCAGTGACCGGTGAAGGGCCAAACGTGATCCTGATTCCTGGCCTGGCAACCTCTGGCGACGTGTGGGGCGACACGGTCAAGCATCTCGCACTGACCCATCGTGTTCATGTCGTGCAGGTCGCGGGATTTGGAGGAACGGACGCTAAAGCCAACAAGGCCGATGGCGATCTATTGCCCGCGCTGGTGGCCGAGCTCGAGCGATATGCGGCGGCGCTCGGGCGGCCCGCGATGATCGGCCATTCGCTCGGCGGCCTGATGGCTCTCGAAGTCGCTGCGCAAACGCCAGACGTGATCGATCGAGTGATGGTCGTCGACGCGCTGCCGTTCTACGCGCTCACCATCAGCCCCGGTGCGACCATCGGCATGGCGACGCCGATGGCGACGATGATGCGGAGCCAGCTTCTGGCCCAAACGGACGCGGAGTATGCCGCCAGCGCACCGATGGTGGCGGCGCGTTTGGTGAAATCGGCGACTGAGCGCGCCAACGTGACGCGGTGGGCCGCCAGCTCGGACCGCACGGTTGTCGCCAAAGCGATGTACGAAGACATGGTGACCGATGCACGACCGCGCCTGCCGCAGATTCAGGCAAAGACGACGGTACTTTACGCGTTCGACTCAACGATGGGCCTCCCGCAGGCTGCGGTCGATTCGCTGTACTCGACGGCATATAACCGCCTTTCGGCGGTTCGCCTGATCCGGATTGACGGCAGCTATCATTTCATCATGCTGGACCAGCCGCAGGCGTTCTTGAGAGAAGTCGACGCCTTCTTGAAGTAAGCGAGCAAACCGGCAACTGGGAGCCCTCGGCGCACCACGGATGCACGCGCGGGCTCAGTCGAAACGGTACGCTACGCGCGATCAACGGCGGTGCGGCAAACCTGAATAATCTGCCTGACCGTCAACATCCTGCGGGTCGCCCACTTCTGCGGCGAATTGAGTCGCCAAGTCCCGGGCATTGGAGGCTCTGGACAGCACAGCGGTCACGAGTTCGTCCTGTTTTCGAACGTCGTGCATTCGCGCTCCCCCGAGCACCGGACAGGCCCGCCTCTGCAAAAGGTACGTACCAGTGGCTGAAGTTCTTCAGACCTGCCTGGTGGCGGGTAGTTTCACCTTCACACGCGCCAGGCCGAGCACGATCTCGTCTCCCGACTGCAGCCGCACGCCGCGCGGGCCGGGCGGTACGGCGATGGCCCGTCCGCCGCGCGCCACGCTCGTGCCCTGCTCGCTGCCGTCGTCGTAGACGCGGAACGCGCCTTCGGCCGCCTGATAGTCGAGATGAGCGTGGCGGCGCGAGACGGTCTGGTTCAGCGCGTCATCGGTATCGGCGAACACCAGGTGATTGGTCCGCACCAGGCGGTTGCGCCGATCGCGGACGTCGGCGCAGCGGCCGATGTCGATGCGGGAGGACTGGAACACGTAGACGGGCTGCCCGCCCACCCCGGCGACGACCTCCAGCTCGATTTCGTGCGGCGGCGCCACTGCCGGTTCGGCGACGGCGGCGGCGGCCGCCGCAGGAGCCTCGATGCGAGCGAACTCGACCTGGAAGTCGGGCGTCGGCCACTCGGGTCCAGCGGCCCCCACGAACTCGATGTCGATCGCCAGATCCGGTGTCGGGCAGCCGGCCGTGTCGAGCCGCGCGTGAATGCGCTGGGCGAGGGACGGCTCGGCGGCCAAGGTCGCCTCCAGCCTCGCGCGCGATTGCGGTGACGGCGCGACGAGGCGCACCAGGATGCGGTTGAAGGGAAACAGCAGGCGGCCGCGGCCGGCCGGCTGCAGTTCGCGCTCGACGGCGTCGACGACGCCGTGCGCCACCTCGAGCGGCTCGCGCGCGGCCGGCGCCAGCATCCGGGCCGCGGCACGATCGACCGTCTGCGCGAGCCTCGACTCCAGCCGCCGCGCTCTGGCGAGAATGTTCATGGCGTTCCTCACCTCTTCCGCTGCCGCGGGTCCAAGGGCCGCGGCTACCTGATTAACCCGGCGTCGGCGGCCGCGGTCACGATCTGTCCGGCGGCGGTGGCCGCCTCGCGCCCGCCGTAGCCGGCATGCTCGACCAGCACCGCAAAGGCGATGCGTCTCGACGCCGGCGCCCCCGGTTCGTAGGGTGCGAAGCCGACGAACCACGAGTGCGAGGGCTCGCCCGCCACTTCGGCGGTGCCGGTCTTGCCGGCGACGCGCAGCGGATGCGGCCGCAGGACCCGGCCGGTACCGTCGAGCACGCTGTCCCGCATGTCGCGCGCGAGCGTAGCCGCCGCCTGCGGCGCCAGCAGCCGCTCGCGCTTGACCGGCAGATCGGCGCGCAGTTCGAAACGCGGCTCGGTGAGCACGCCGCCGTTGGCCAGGGCCCCCGCCACGCGCGCCATGCGCAGCGGGCTTGCCAGCACGTCACCCTGCCCGTAG
>DATMDI010000076.1:0-6700 GCA_035557875.1 Vicinamibacterales bacterium | reverse complement strand
CAAGGTGACCAAGGCCGTGGCCGGCGCCAAGGGCGTGGACATCGAGGCGCAGACACCGGAGGGGGAGACGAAGTCGCTCTCGGCCGAGCTCCTGCTGGTGGCGACCGGACGCGGGCCCGTGACCACCGGGCTGGGCGCCGAAGACGTCGGGCTGACCCTGGAGCGCGGCTACGTCAAGGTGGACGAGCTCTATCGCACGTCCGTCCCCAACATCTCGGCGATCGGCGACGTGGTGACCCTCGGCGATGGCGTCCATCCCCAGCTCGCGCACGTCTCGTCGGCCGAGGGCATCCTGGTAGCCGAGCGCATCGCCGGTCACGAGGTCAAGCCGCTCAACTTCGATCACGTTCCCGGTTGCACCTACTGCGACCCCGAGATCGGCAGCGTCGGGCTCACCGAAGCCGAGGCGAAGAAGCGCGGCTACGACGTGCGCGTCGGCTCGTTCCCCTTCGGCGTCCTTGGCCGCGCGAAGATGGCGGCAGAGCCCGAGGGCTTCGTCAAGATCGTCGCCGATCGCAAGTACGACGAGGTGCTCGGCGTGCACATGATCGGCCCGCGCTCCACCGAGCTGGTGGCCGAAGCCGTGCTGGCCCTGCGGCTCGAGTGCACCGTCGAAGAACTGATCAAGACGATCCATGCGCATCCGACGTTCGCCGAGGCAGTAGGAGAGGCGGCGCATGCCACACATGGCGCCGCCATACATTCGTAGGAGGACGGCTCAAGGCTCAGGGCTCAACGCATGGAGCGGCTTACGCACAAAGAGTACGCTTGCCGAGAGCTTGGTCCTGGCCGGGGCGAGCCGGGTTTTGACAAACGTACTGTCCAAGTGTTCTTGGTGAGCAACCACGCCGTAAGCCTTGAGCCCTGAGCCCTCTGATCATGCCCACACCCATCGTGATGCCCCAGATGGGGGAGTCGATCGCGGAAGGCACGATTGTCCGCTGGATCAAGAAGGTCGGCGACACGGTCGATCGCGACGAGCCGCTGTTCGAGATCTCCACCGACAAGGTTGACGCCGAGATCCCGTCGCCGGCGGCGGGCGTGCTGCTGCAGATCCGCGTCAACGAGGGCGAGACGGTACCGGTGGACAGCGTCGTCGGTCTCATCGGTGCTGCCGGAGAGGCCGTGGCGGCTGGTGAGGCCACCGGCACCGGCGCTGCCGATCCAGCCGGCGCGGCTGCCACCGCCCCGGCACCTGTCGCCGCGGTCAGTCGGGCGGGCGCGCCGTCGCCCGCATTGCCGTCGCCGTATCCGCGAGCCAATGGCGCGGCGGCCTTCCGCCGCGGCGGATCGACGCTCGACGACCTCCGGCGCCGCAAGTCGTCGCCCGTCGTCCGGCGCATCGCCCACGACCACAACGTCGACATCGAGGCGCTGACCGGATCGGGCATTGGCGGCCGGGTCACCAAGCGCGACATCATCGGCTACATCGAGCGCGCGGAGTCGCCGCTGCCGGCGCGGCCCGGCGGTGCGCCGGCCCCTCGCATTCCGGCCTACCAGCCGGACGAGCGAATCGAGCTGAAGCCGCTGTCGGTGATGCGCCGCAAGATTGCCGAGCACATGGTGCTCAGCCGGCGCACGTCGGCGCACGTGCACACCGTCTTTCACGTGGACTTCACCACGGTGGACGGCATCCGCCGCCAGAAGAAGGCGGATTACGAACGCGCCGGGGCGCGGCTCACCTACCTGACGTTCGTGGCCCGCGCCTGCTGCGAATCGCTGCGCGCCTACCCGGTACTGAACGCCGCCCTCGACGGGGACACGATCGTCTACAAGAAGGACATCAACCTCGGCATCGCGGTCGCGCTCGACGGCGGGTTGATCGTGCCGGTGGTCAAACAGGCCGACACCCTGAGCGCCGTCGACTTGAGCAAGGCGATTGCCGATCTGGCCGACCGTGCCCGCGCCAAACAGCTCAAGCCCGAGGAAGTGCACGCCGGCACGTTCACGATCACCAATCCCGGCCAGCTCGGCGCGCAGTTCGGTCTGCCGATCATCAACCAGCCGCAGGTGGCCATCCTGTCCATGGGCACGGTGGAGAAGCGGCCGGTCGTCGTGAACGACGAGCTCGTCATCCGCACGATGTCCTACCTGACCCTCGCTTTCGATCACCGGCTGATCGACGGGTTCGCCGCCGACGAGTTCATGGCCGATCTGAAGCGGCGCCTCGAACAGTTCGACCCGTCCGGGCTCTAGGGACCCTGTTCCTGACCGAGTCCTAACCGCATGAGCCAGACCGTGGCCCGCCGCGTCCTCCAGGTGCGCCGGCTCGGAACCGTGAGCTATCCCGAGGCGCTCGCGATGCAACGCGCCCTGGTCGAAGACCGGCGCGCGGATCGCGTCGGCGACCTGCTGCTCCTGCTTCAGCATCCGGCGGTGATCACGCTCGGCGTCAAAGGGGACGGCGGCAGATCGCACGTCGTCGCCACTCCGGAGCGCCTGGCGGAGATGGGCGTTGCCGTCGAGGAAACCGGCCGCGGCGGCGACGTCACCTACCACGGCCCAGGCCAGATCGTGGGCTATCCGATCATCGATCTGCGCCCCGACCGTCAGGACGTGCACCGCTACGTGCGCGATCTGGAAGAGGTGATGATCCGCGCCTGCGCCGACTACGGGCTCGAGGCCGGGCGCATCAAAGGGCTCACCGGCGCATGGCTCCGGCCAGACAATGCCGGCGCCGACAAGATCGGCGCCATCGGCGTGCGCATCTCGCGCTGGATTACCAGCCACGGCTTCGCGTTCAACGTCTCGACAGAGCTCGATCATTTCCAGCTGATCGTGCCGTGCGGCATCGCCGATCGCGGCGTGACATCGCTGGAGAAGGCCACGGGCCGGTCGATCGCGCTCGAGGAAGTGGAAGAGCGTCTCGCTCACCACTTCGCTGAGGTGTTCGAGAGGGAGATCAGTCCGGCGGTCTGAAGACCGCCGGCCACGTTCGGAAGCCGGGGGCCGGGAGGCTATTCCGGGAAGAGATCCCAGCGCACGCCCGCGTACATCGCGTGGAAGTGCTCTTCGTGAGCCTCGTAGATCTGCATCGGCTCGCTGAAGACGCCGCCCAGGTTGTTCATCCCGGCAAGCTGCAGGACGCCCGACGACGGGTTGTAGGAGAACGACCCGCCGCTCAGCGGAACGTTGTAGATGCCGGCGGTGGCCTGCACCTGGAACGTCGAGTCCGGATTCAGCGCCAGGCCGAAGGCGATCTGCTGGTTGTCGTGCTGCACCGCACGGTAGCGGCCGACCGGCGAGAACCCGGCGACTGAGCGCGCTGCCGGAGGATCGGCCATAGGGGTGCGCCGTGGAGCGTCGGCGGCGGGCGGCGGCGCACCGGTGCCGCTCGCGCTCTTCGGATCGGCGGCCGACGTCGGCCTCACCCCGCCGTTCGTGATGGCCGACGAGTCGCCACCGTCTAGGCCTCCGAACTCCTGCCGCAGCGCCAGCGCGAAGAGTACGCCGACGATAGCGACCACGCCGACCACGGCCGCGGCAGCGCCGAAGCCCCATCGGCGCATCGAGGAGCGCCGCGAGTCGGTCGTGACCTCGCCTTCGATCTGCGCCATCAGCTCGTTCACGCCGCGATAGTTGCCGCCGGCCACGCGCACCTGCCGGAACTTCTGGAGCGCGGCGGCCTTCTTTCCCTGGTCGTAGAGTTCCTGCCCCTCGGTGAAGAGGCCGCTCAACTTCCGTTGCTCGTTCGCCCACTTGAGACGGGCGCTGATCTCGAAGTTGTTCGGTTCGAGCGACAGCGCCGCCTGGAGCGCCTGGATGGCGCCGAACCAGTCCTCGACGCCGATGGCGGCTTCGGCCTCGCCCCGCAGCGATCGGATCTTGGCATCGGACTGCGGCGCGTTGTCGGTGGGGGCCGGCTCGCCGAGCTCTGGCACCAGGCTGCGCACCAGCTTTTCGATGCCCTGGTCGTAGTAGTCCTCGACGATGCGGACGGCGTTCCAGCGTGTGAGCGGCTTCAGGTCGTCTGGCAGCTCGTCGTCGTCCACCATCTCGGCGTTGCCGACGAGCACCGGGATGATGCGGATCTTTCGCGTCAGCGCGGTACGGATCTCGACGCGTACGAAGTCGCCGGCATCGTCGAGCCGCCGGCCGCGCTCGTCGGCCGCCTTCGCCCACCCTGGTCCGATCACGGCGATGAGCGCGACGCTGGCGCCGACGGCGCGCTCGACGTGCGCCACGAAGTCCACGCCGACGCCGATCTCGCTGACGTCGCGGAAGAACATCCCCGGAAACGCGCGGTTGAGGCGGTCGTACAGCCGCCCGGTCTGTGCCTGCGAGTCGCTCCGGCGGTAGCTGATGAAGACCTTGGGCTGTGACACGGCGCTCGATTCTACCCTCAGGGAAAACGTCCGTTGAGCCGGGTCCGAGCAGACACAACCGGAGTGCCCGGCCGTACGGACAAGCGGGCGGGTGGGCAGGTAGGCAGGTGGGTGGGCTACTCCTTGTAATCCCTGGGCGGGGAGGGCAGCTTGCTCATGGCCGCCTCCGCCACACCGCGGCCGGCGACCGCCGTCACTTCGATCCGAACGTGGCCCCAGCTGACGACGTCGCCTACTGCCGGCGGCCGCTCGAGCAGCGCCAGCACGAGCCCGCTCACCGACTGCACGTCGGGGTGCTCGAGGGTGACGCCGAGCGCCTCGCCGGCGCTCGTGAGACGCACGGTGCCCCGCACCACGACCCGGCCGAGCGCATCCTTGGCAATCGGCGGCCGGCCGCGATCCTCGTCGATGTCGCCGACCACCTCCTCGAACAGGTCGCCGATCGTCACCACGCCGGCGGTGCCGCCATGCTCGTCCATCACCACCGCCATGTGCGCGCGGGCGCGGCGCATCGCCGCCAGCACCGCGTCGAGCGGCGTGGTGGTGGGGATGTGCGGCAGCGGGCGTGCGTCGCGCGTGGTCACGGGGGCGCCGGCGACGATCTCGCGCAGCAGCTCCTTGATGTGCACGCTGCCCGCGATGTGATCCAGATCGCCGGTATAGACCGGGTATCGCGTGTGGGGTGCGTTGCGGATGATCTCCTGCACGGCGTCGATGGGCGCACCGGCCGCGATGCCGGTGAGGCGGACCCGGGGCACCATCACCTCGCCGGCGGTGAGGTTGCCGAACTCGAAGAGCTCGCGCAGGATGCGCCCGGACTCGCCGCGCAGCAGGCCGCCCTCGTGGCTCTCCTCGATGATGAACTGCAGCTCCTCGCTGGTGTGATAGCGCTCGCCCTCGTTCTCCGTGCGCTTGATGCCGATCAGCGCCAGCAGCCCGTTGCCCGCGGCGTTGAGGACCCATACGAGCGGCAGCAGCGCGACCTCGAGCGCCTCGATGATCGGCGACACGAAGAGCGAGGTCCGCAGCGCCGACTGCAGCGCCAGCCCCTTCGGCACCATCTCGCCCACCACGATGTGGATGTAGGTGAGCACGCCGACGGCGATGCCGCTGGCCAGGGCGTGACTGGCAAGCCAGCCCATGGGGCTGAACGGCGCGAGCGACCGGGAGATGTGCTCCGCCAGCACCCGCTCGCCGTACATCCCCAGGCCGAGGCTGGCAACCGAGATGCCGACCTGTGTAGTGGCGATATACCGATCGAGGCGCCGCGGGTCAGCCAGGATCCGCGCCACGCGTCCGGCCAGGCGTCCCCCCTGCGCCGCCAGATGGTCGACGTTGGCGCGCGGGGCGCCGACGATGGCGAACTCCGCGGCCACGAACAGCCCGTTGGCGATGGCCAGGGCGGCGATGATCGCGAACGGCACCAGGAGCTCGCTCATGCCTCGGCGCCCTCCTCGTCCGGCGGGGTGAGCCGGGTCGCGACCACCGACTCGATGGCGCGGTCCGCGACCCGTTCGACCCGGAAGGAATAGCCGTCGATCGAGACCGTATCGCCAGGCACCGGCAGCCGACCCAGCGCTTCGGTGACGAACCCGCTCACCGTCGTGGCGTCGCTCTCGAGCGGCGCGTCGAGCGCGGCGGCGGCATCGACCACCGCCATCGACCCAGGCAGCCGCACTTGCCCGTCCACGATCGGCTCGGCGACCGGCTCGGCGGCCTTGAACTCGTCGCCCACCTCGCCCAGGAACTCGGCCAGCACGTCCGGCAGCGTCACGACGCCAGCAGTACCGCCGAACTCATCGACCACCAGCGCCTGGTGCGATCGGCGCTCTCGCATGTGGCGCAGTACCCGGTCAGCGGTGACGCTTTCGTGAACGGCGCTGATCGGCCGGCTCAGGGTCTCGAGCGTCGTACCCGCCTGCCGCCCTCTCACCAGCCAGCGGACGAGGTCCTTGGTGTGCAGCACGCCGACGATGTTGTCGAGCGAGCCGCGGTAGACCGGCAGCCTCGAATACGGGCTGGCGGCCACGACCCGAATCACCTCCGACAACGGGGTGTCGACCTCGAGCGCGGCCATCCGGGTGCGCGGCACCATCAGCTGTTTGGCCTGCTTCAAGTTGAGCCGGAGCGCGCGCTGGAGCCGGCGGTGCTCGTCGGGCTCGAGCAGACCGCCTTCACGGCTCTCGGCGATGAGCAGCTCGATCTCGTCGGGTGAGTGGATGTGGCGGTGCGCCTGCTGTGGCGCGCCGAGCAGCCGCAGCAGCAGCAGCCCGCTGCCGTTCAGCCAGTGGATGAACGGGCGGTAGATCCAGAGCGAGCCCACCATGATCGGCAAGGTGTAGAGCGCCGACGGGGTGGGGTACTGGAGGGCCAGC
>DATMDI010000075.1:0-7766 GCA_035557875.1 Vicinamibacterales bacterium | reverse complement strand
ATCGACGAACTGCTCGCGCTCATCAAGCGCTGAAGAGCGATCGTGGGGGCCGCCTTCAGGCGGCCCTACGTCGCCCAGCGCGACGACACGCGCCTGATGCGCGCGAGTGCCTCCTCGATGTTCTCCAGCGAATTCGCATAGCTGAAGCGCATGTAGCCGTCACCGTACTGGCCGAACGCGGTGCCGCTGAGGCACGACACGCCGGCCTCGGTCATCAGCAACTCCTCCATCGCCTTGCTCGTCAGGCCGGTGCCGGAGATGTTGGGAAAAGCGTAGAAGGCGCCGGCCGGGGTGGCGCAGCGGAAGCCCGGGATGGAGTTGAGGCCGGCGACGATGGCGTCGCGGCGGCGGCGGAACTCCACCACCATCGCGTCCACGCACTCCTGGGGTCCCTCCAGCGCGGCCAGGCCGGCACGCTGGGTGAAGCTGGCGGTGCACGAGTTCGAGTTGACCATCAGCCGCTCGACTGCGGGGGCCAGCCACTGCGGGAAGACGCCGTAGCCGAGGCGCCACCCGGTCATCGAATACGTCTTGGAGAAGCCGTCGAGGATCACCGTCTTCTCCAGCAGCCCGTCGAACTGCGTGATCGACTCCGGCGCGTCCTCGTAGAAGATGCGTGAGTAGATCTCGTCGCTCAGCACGATCAGGTCGCGGTCGCGCACCAGATCGGCGATGCGTTTCAGGTCCGCCTTCGGGATCACGCCGCCGGTGGGATTGGCCGGCGAGTTGAGCACGACCAGCTTCGTTTTCGGCGACAGGCTCTTTTCGAAGGTGTCGAGGTCGAACGAGAACCCGCGCGCCTCGACCAGCGGCATCGGCACACGCACCGCGCCGAGGAAATCCACCAGCGACTCGTAGATCGGAAAGCCGGGATTGGGATAGATGACCTCGTCCCCGGGCTCGAGGATCGCCGTCATCAGGAAGTACATGATCGGCTTGCCACCGGGTACGACGCACACGTTTGCGCCCGAGACGGAGATGCCACGCGTCCGCGAGATGTACTCGGCGATGGCGTCGCGGAACTCCGGAAAGCCGCCGGTGGGGCCGTAGCCGGTCCAGCCTTCGTCGATGGCACGCTTCCCCGCCTCCTTGATGTGCAGCGGGGTCGGAAAATCGGGCTGACCGATCTCGAGGTGGATGATGCTCTTGCCCTGTGCTTCGAGGGCGCGGGCCCGCGCGAGCACTTCGAATGCAGACTCCGTCCCGATCCGGGACATACGTTCAGCGAGTTTCATGGTGTGTGTCGTAGGGGCGGGTCTTCAGACCCGCGCAAAGTAGTCAGGTTCGTTGCCTTTTTTCCACTTGATGTTGCAGCCGATGCTGGCGCGCTGATCCGGGGACGGCATCTGCCCCGCCAGCACCACGTCGCACGCGGTGCGCAGGTCGGCGCCGGTGACCGGCACGGTGTTGCGCGGCCGGCTGCCGTCGAACTGCCCGCGATAGACCAGCCGCCGCCGCCCGTCGAACAGGAACAGGTCGGGCGTGCACGCGGCCTTGTAGGCTTTGGCCACCGCCTGAGTCTCGTCCTTCAAGTACGGGAACACGTAGCCGCCGTCGGCAGCCTCCGCCTGCATGCCCTCCCAGTCGTCGTCCCGATAGGCACTGTCGTCGTTCGAGTTGATCCCGACCATCGCCAGGCCGCGCGCCGCGTAGTCGGACGAGAAGCGTCCCAGCTCGCGCCGGATGTGGCGCATGAACGGGCAGTGCGGGCAGATGAACATCACGACCAGCGCCGGGGCATCGGCGAAGTCGTCTGACGACACCTCGCCGCCGCCGAGACGCGGGAGCCGGAACGGCGGCAGCGTCGTGCCGAGCTCGAGCATCGTGGACGGAGTGGCGCTCATTTCGCGGGGGCTGGACCGGGTTCGAACCGCAGCAGCGCGGCGTCGTTCTCCTCTGTCAGCACGTACAGAAATCCGTCGGGGCCCTGCCGCACGTCGCGGATCCGCTGGTGGAACTCGCGCAGCAGCGCCTCGCGGCGGATCTCCTCCCACTTCTCGTTGAACACGATGCGCTGCAGCTGGCCGGTGCGCGGCACCTCGCCCTGGCGCAGGCCGCCGACGAAGAGGTTGTTCTTCCAGCGCGGGAACCGGTCGCCGGTGTAGAAGGTCAGCCCCGACACGGCGATCGAGGGCACCCACACCGTGACCGGCTGTTCGAAGACCGCCTGCCACGGCACGTCCGACACGCGCGGGCCGCCATAGCTGCGCCCGTAGCTCACCACCGGCCAGCCGTAGTTGCGGCCCGGCTTGATGACGTTCACCTCGTCGCCGCCGTTGGGCCCCTGCTCTGCCGCCCACACCTCGCCGGTGACCGGGTGCACCGCCAGCCCGAGCTGATTGCGGTGGCCCAGGGTGTAGATCTCCGGCTTGTAGCCCGCACGGTTCACGAAGGGGTTGTCGGCGGGGACGGAGCCGTCGTCACGCAGGCGAATCAGCTTGCCGCCGTAGTTCGCCGGGTTCTGCGACGGCGCGTTCTCGCCTTCCGTCGAATTCCCCATGCTCATGTAGAGCATGCCGTCGCCGCCGAAGACGATGCGTGACGCCTCGGTGATCGCGTCGTTGACGAAAATCTCCTTCAGGTCCGCGAGCGCCGAGCCGTTCCACACGGCGCGCGCGAGCGCGGTGCGCCGGGTCGTCGTCGCGGGCGGCCCCCCGCCGCGAGTCGGCGGCGCCGGCTCGCCCGGCGGCAGCGGCACGGGCTTGTGATAGGTCAGATAGACGTAGCGGTTGGTCGCAAACTGCGGATGGAGCGCAATGTCCAGCAGGCCCGCGAGCCCCTGCGCCGCGATCGGCGGCAGCCCTGCGACCGGCATGGGGTCGAGCACGCCGTTGCGGACGATGCGCAGCTTCCCGGCCCGTTCGGTGATCAGGATCCCGCCGTCGGGCAGGAAGGCCATGCCCCACGGGTGCGACAACCCCTTGGTCACGACGATCCGGACGTTGCGCTCCTCGGCGGTCTCGATCGCAATCGGGCCGTCGGGCAGCGGCGGTGCTGGCCATTGGATGGCGGGCGGCGGCGTCTGCGCCGTTCTCGGGGCCTGACCGCGTGCTCCACCCTGCTGCGCCGCGCCGCCCACCGTCAGCCCCGCCACGGCCATGCCGACGAAGACGACTCCCGCCACCGCGCGATACCGATCCGACATCGAATCTCCCACGACTGCTCAGTATAGCTGGCCACATTGGGACGGGTGGGACAGGTAGGAAGAACACTGTCAGGCAACGCGCCGCAGGGGTGCCACCGTCCAACAGGTGCGGGCACAGCGCTTCGCCTGAAATGTAGAGGGCGGTCTTCCGCCTTCGCCAAGGCTACGGCGGACCACCGTAGCTTTAGCGGAGGTGGTCAGACCGCCCTGGAGCAGGAGTGACGAGATGAGACGACGAATGATTCTTCAGGCTCTGATGGTCGCGCTCGTGGCCGCCACACCGGTGTGGGCGGAGGCCGGGCCGGGATCGCAGGGGTGGCGCGATCGGCGCGAGGACGTACGCGACCACAGGGAAGACCGCCGTGACCGGCGCGAAGACGTACGGGATCGTACCGAGAATCGCCGCGACGCTCGCGAAGACGTGCGGGACGCGCGGCACGACGGCGGCCGCCGCGACCGGATCGAAGACCGGCGCGACGCGCGCGAGGACGTGCGGGATCGGCGCGAGGATCGCCGGGATCGCCGCCACTAGCCAGCTCGCTGCGCTCGCCCTAGACAGGTGGGACGGGTAGGACGGGTGGGACTGGTGGGCTCGAACTCACCCGTCCTACCTGTCTTACCTGTCCCACCTGTCTCATAATTCGGGGCATGCTTCGCACCCTGCGCCGCCCGGCGCGCCGATCCGTTCCCACGATCGAAGCCGACATCTGCGTCGTCGGCGCCGGCATGTCCGGTGTATCCGCGGCGCTCGAAGCGGCGCGGCTCGGCCGCCGCGTCGTCATCGTCGATGCCGCGCCCGCGCTCGGCGGGCAGGCGGTCGGGTCGATCATCGGCACCATCATCGGGCTCTACACGCACGGCGAGAAGCCGTATCAGATCACGCACGGCATCGCCGACGACCTCGTCGCCGACCTGATCGCGGAAGGCTCGATGCACCGCCGGCAGTCGGCGACCGGCACGATCACCTTCCTCTACGACGAGGTGCGGCTGGGGCGCTGGGTCGAGCGCAAGATGCACGAGGCCGGCGTACGCTCGGTCGTCGGCGCGGTGCTCACGAACGTGGCCGTGGAGGGCGGCCGCATCGGCCACATCGAGCTGGCGACGCGCTTCGGGTCGATCCGCATCGCCGCGCACGGTTACGTCGACGCGTCGGGCGACGCGACGCTCAGCTACGAGGCCGGCTTCGAGGTGCGCGAGCCCGATGCGCCAGTCTTCGGATCGCTCAACTTCGTCATCGAACACTACGACGCCGACGCCGCCGCCAAGATGGTCATGGCCGACGTGCACGCACGCCTGGCCGAGAAGGGCGGCGCCTACGGGCTGGTGCGGCACGACGGCTTCCTGATGCACTTCCCCGGCAAGAACCTGATGCTGGCCAACGTCACGCACTTCGAGACGCCGCTCGACCCGATGGCCACCGGGCAGATGGTGATCGACGGGCGCGCCCAGGCCGATCGCGTCATCGGTTTCTTGCGCGCCGAGTTTCCGGAGATCTTCTCCCACGCGCAGATTCGCGCCTACGGCACGCCCGGCATCCGGCAGACACGGTGGATCGCCGGGCGCCACCAGCTGACGCTCGCGGAGGTCAAGGCCGCGGTGCGCCCTGCCGACGCCGTGGCACGCTGCGCGTGGTGGGTGGAACTGCACGACGCGCCGTCGCTCGTGCACTGGGAGAAGTTCGCGCCCGACCACGTCTACTACATCCCGCTCGGGTGCATGGTGCCGAAGGAAGCGGACAACGTCGTGGCCGCCGGCCGCTGCGTGGACGCCGACCTGCACGCGCTCTCGGCGATCCGCGTCATCGGACCCTGCATCGCCATGGGCGCCGCCGCTGCGCACGCACTGGACCTGGCCGGGCCAGGCCCGGTGCACGCGGTGGATCTCGCCGCGCTGCAGGCGCGCCTCACGGACAATCTCGATCGAAGAGACTGATACTCCTCGTAGCGGTCGGCCTCCTTCTGCGTGTGGGGCCGTCGCCCGAGACGAAGTGCGTCGAGGCGTTAAGTGCGCCGCGCCGCGCGCCGCCGGCTGGACGCCCAGAACCCGAGGGCGCAGAGCGCGAGCGTGGCAGGTTCGGGCACTTGCGCGGGAGCGCTGGTCCACGCACCAGCCGCATCGGCCACGCTCCCCACGTCCGCCAGCGTGTGGCAGATGCCGGGCGGATCGAACTCGGAGCAGACATTCAGCTGGCCGCGATCCTCGACGGGGAATCCACCCACTGGATCATTGAGGGTCTGGATGATGATGTCGGTGCCGAGGGCGCCAAGCGTTTCGATCTGCTGAACCGAGATGACCCAGGTATCGATGGCACCGCTCGCGTTCGTGCCGACGGAAAAGATCAGCGTGATCGACGGCTCGAGGTTCGACAGCGCGTGCCGGCCGTTGGAGAACGAGAACGACTCGAGCAGGGCGGTGACATCGGTCAGCGGCATGCCCGGAGCCAGCGGGGCCGCGAGCGCGAACGTGCCGGCAACCCGCATGGACGTATCGAAGGTGCCGGCGGGGCGAGGCAGGTCCAGGATGTCCTCGTAGGTGCTGCCGACATAGCTGTAGATGGTGTCGGCGCTCGCGTTGCCGGCTACTCCGAGCACGACGATCAGGATGACAACTTTACCGGTCATGAGCTCCTCCAGACGGCCGGCGTGCGAACCGGCTCCTGATATCGAGATCGGACACGGCGGGCCGATCCCGCCACAGCTCCGTCCGGCTGCCATGCCCGTCCGGATGAGGCGCCAGATACGCTCGACACTGGATTAACGCCGGAACCCGGACGCCCGAACAGGCGCCGGACACCTTTGGAGCCGCTGGGCGGTCGCGTCTCACCACGTCTTCCGAACGGGGCGCCGCCAAGACCGCGGCCGAACAAGGACGACTTCTAGCTGAAAAGGGCGCGGCCCGGGTCCAGGCGGCGCGCGATCTGGAATTCCACTCAGCCGACCTGGCGGGTGACCACCCTCGTCGGTGTTCGCACCTAGAAGACTGCCAGCGGATTGAGCGGTGATCCGGTGCCTTTCTCAACTCGAAGCGGCGCCGCCATGAACAAGAACTCGTAGCGATTGTCGCGTCTCGCCTCCTCGACAGCTCGTTCGAAGTCGAGGTTGTCGAAAATACTGACGCCCATGGCGACGAGGGCAAGCTGGTGCAGTCCCACGCCTTGTGGCAGGCCGGAAGGTGAGACATCGTTCGGCCCATCGGCGCCGATGAACGAGACGCCGCGCTCCTTGAGGAAGTAGGCGACGTCGATGTGATAGCCGGCGAAGCCGGTGGCGTTGGGCCAGGCACCCAGCGCCGCGCGACGCTTCCAGCGGCCCGTGTAAAGGAGGATGACGTCACCGGGCGAGACCTTCACGCGCTGGAGCCGTTCCAGCGCCTCGAGGTCCTCGCGGTGGATGGCGGTTCCCGGTTCCAACCAGCCTTGCGGCGTGGCCTTGCCGGGCAATCGCGTCGCGTCGAAAAGGATGCCGCGCGTCACGACGCCGTCTTTCAAAGCGTTGATGCTGCCGCGAGGGCAGCCGCCAGCGGCCTTGATCTCTTCCAGAGAGACGCCGTTGTAGCCCTTCCCGTCCACCATGATGTGACAGTCCACCGCGTCCAGATGACTGTGAACCACGCCATGGTAAGTGCCCGTGTACTGATACCGGTCCAGCGTGACATTCGGGGCAGCGAGGACGACTGAGCGGTCCAGGAACGTGGGAGTATCCGCCGCCTTCTCCTGCGGGATGTCGTGTGACAGCGAGACCGACCGGCCCTCTCGTGCAAGCGCCAGCGCCTGCTTCCGTTTTGCCGGGGTGATCAGGTTCGCGGCGCCGAGTTCATCCATCTCTCCCCAGCGGCCCCAGTTCGAGAGCTCCTTCATGGCTCGACGAAAATCGTCTTCCGTCGCGATCGCCGGCCGGGCGTTCTGTCCCCGTACGAGTGGGCTCGCCACGACAACGATCAGGCTCACTCCGACGACACCACTCAGCAGACGGAACGCGATTCTCATGAGGTCACATCCTCTCGTTCAGCAATCGCCGTACTGTTTCCGATGCAGCTGGTTCGTAGGTCAATTCGTGCCCTGCGCTCGCTCCAGCGCAGGCACGAGATATCCGTGGCCGTAGACGCGCGCGAGCTCCAATGCCGTGCGCCCGTCCTTGTTCTTCGCGTCGGCCTTGGCGCCCGCCTTCAGCAGCAGCTCCACCATCGCCGAGTCGCCGAAATCGCTCGACGCCGCCCACAGCAGCGGGGTCATGCCGAGCTTGTCGGTGGCATTCACGTTGGCGCCACGGTCGATGAGCATCCGGGCCAGCCCCAGCTCGTTGTTCAGCACGCTCCGACTGAGCATCGTGATCTGATTGCCGTCGGCGAAATCCACCGGAGCGCCGAGGTCGAGGAGCGTGCGAATCACGTCCACGTCGCCGAACTTGAAGGCGCCGAGCATGGGCGTCGTGCGCGAGGTACCGATGGCGATGAACGCACCGTCGATCTGACCGCCGGCCTCCTTGAGACGCCGCAGCGAGCGGTAGTTGCCGGCATAAGCCGCCAGCGAGAACGGGTTGGCGTTGAAAACGGGCGGCGCGCCCTCGGGCGGCGCCACCGTGGCACCCCGATCGAGCAGCAGGTTGATGGCGGCATCGGCTTC
>DATMDI010000074.1:0-8925 GCA_035557875.1 Vicinamibacterales bacterium | reverse complement strand
CGATCGTCGAGGACATTACCGAGCGCCACGCGGCCGAGCATCGGCTGCGCGCCAGCGAGAGCCGCTACCGCTCGCTGGTGGACGCGTCGATGGCCATCGTCTGGACCGCCGACGCCACCGGCGGCTTCGCCGCGCCGCAGGATTCGTGGCAGGCGTGCACCGGTCAGGACGCCTCCGGCTACACCGGCTGGGGCTGGGTGACGGCCATCCACCCCGACGATCGCGAGCCCCTGCAGGCACTGTGGCGCGACATGCTCGCCCGCCCGCGCCCGGTCGACCTCGAGGCCCGGATCTGGAACGCGCCGACACACGCCTACCGCTGGTACAACTCGCGGGCGGTGCCGCGCTGGGGCGCCGACGGCACGGTCGAAGAATGGGTGGGCGCCTGCACCGACATTCACGAACGCCGCCTCGCCGAGATCCAGCTCCGCGAAAGCGAGGAACGCGCCCGTCTCGCGCTCGAAATCGGTCAGCTCGGCACGCTGACGTGGGTGCCAAATGAGGACGCGGTGCTGGCCGATGCGCGCTGCCGCGAGATCTGCGGTCTGCCGCCCGACGGGGCCGTCGTCTTCGCCGATCTGCGCGAGCGCGTTCACCCGGACGATCGCGACGACGTGATGGCGGGCCTCGCCCATGCGGCGGAGCACGGGCAGCCGTACGCGCGGGAGTTCCGCTTCGCGCATCGCGACGGCGCCGTCCGCTGGGTGGTCGCGCGCGGCGACGCCGTGACGCGTCCGGGCGACGGGACGGCCGCGATTACCGTCCGGCTGCTCTCGATGATGGACGTCACCGAGCGGCGGCTGGCCGAGGACGCGCTCAAACTGGCCGACCGCGAGAAGGACGATTTCCTGGCCCTGCTCGCCCACGAACTGCGCAACCCGCTGGCCCCGATCCGCACCGCGGTGCAGCTGCTGAAGATGCGCCGCCAGACCGATGCCGAGGGGCAGCGGCTGCACGCGGTGATCGACCGTCAGGTACAGCACCTGGTGCGCATGGTGGACGATCTGCTCGACGTGTCGCGCGTGCTCCGCGGCAAGGTGGAACTGCGGCGTGAGCCGCTGGAGATTGGCGACGCGATCGCGATCGCCGTCGAGACGTCGCGCCCGCTCATCGACGCGCAACGGCAGGAGCTGGTGATGCGCCTGCCCGAACAGCCCGTGACCGTGCAGGGCGATCCCGTGCGACTCGCGCAGGCGATCGCCAATCTGCTGAACAACGCCAGCAAGTTCTCCCACGCCGGCGCGGCGATTCACCTCACCGCGCGGCGCGCCGACGACGCGGTGGTGATCGAAATCCGCGACAGCGGCGCCGGCATGGCCCCCGAGGTGCTGACGCGCGTGTTCGAACCGTTCGTGCAGGCCGACCGGTCGCTGGAGCGGTCGCGCGGCGGGCTCGGCATCGGGCTGACGCTGGTGAAGAAGATCGTGGAGCTGCACCAGGGGCAGGTGTCGGCCCAGAGCGACGGGCTCGGACGCGGCAGCGCGTTCGCCATCCGGCTGCCGGCGCGGGCCGGAGCCGAAGCCGCCGTCGCTGCCGCGGCGGCGCCAGTGCCCGTTCGCCTGTTCCCGGTGCGCATCCTGGTGGTGGACGACAACGTCGACGCCGCGGAGAGCCTGGCGATGCTGTTGCGGACCGATGGCCATACGGTCGCGGTCGTCCACAACGGCATGGACGCGGTGCAACGTGCTGATTCGTGGCGTCCCGACATCGTCGTGCTCGACGTCGGACTGCCCGGCATGAACGGCTACGAAGTGGCCGAGCTGCTGCGCCAGCGCGAGGAATGTCCCGAGCTCATCGCGGTCACCGGCTACGGCCAGGCCGCCGACACGCGGCGCGCGCTGGATGCCGGCTTCCGGTTCCATCTGGTGAAGCCGGTGGACGCGCGCGATCTCACCGCCGCGATCGCCCACTGCGCCACGTCGCAACGGGCCAGGCGCGCATCCGGCGCTGCGTGACCCGTCGTGCCTGCGGGTCTTCAGACTCGCCGTACACCATTCAGATGGCCCCCCATGTTCCCTGGTAGCCTGACATGCGAACGACCATCGACAAGGCTGGACGCTTGGTGATTCCGGCGGCCATTCGTGACAGAGCAGGGCTGACGCCGTCGGTACTGAGGCGGGTCTGAAGACCCGCAGCCACGTACGACCAGCGACCGGCGTGCGTGGCAGGGTCGTCCGAAGCCGGCCTGCCTGTACGTCTGAGCAGACTCCTCGTCGAGGCCGCGGCCGGCGAAGCGACGACGCCTGCCAGGCACGACGGGCGACGCCGCGGTTGCGCGGCCTGAAGACCCGTGCCCACGTACGCTGGTGTTATCGGAGCCGTCACATTCGAAGTACAGCGGCTGCGGGCTGTGGCATCTCGCCGCGCTGCGCCATGGCAGCCGCGTCGATACGCCGTCGGAATACGTGGCCGCGTTGAAGAAGGTGTAACGCCGATCAGAGCGGGACTGAAGACCCGCAGCCACGTACGACCAGCGACCGGCGTGCGTGGCGGGTCGTCCGAAGCCGGCCTGCCTGTACGTCTGAGCAGACTCCTCGCCGAGGACGGGCCGGCGAAGCGACGACGCCTGCCAGGCACGACGGGAGGCGCCGCGAGAGAACGGAGTTACGCGCGGCCGGCGAACTCGCGGGTCTCCGTGTGCACCTTCACCTTCTCGCCTTCCTTGATGAAGAGCGGCACGCGGATCTCGAGGCCGGTCTCGAGCGTGGCCGCCTTGGTGACCGCGCCGCTCGCGGTGTCGCCGCGCACGGCCGGCTCCGTGGAGGCAACGGCGAGCTCGATAATCGTGGGCAGCTGGATGCCGAACGGCCGCCCTTCCAGCTTGTTCACCTGCACCACCAGGTTGTCGGTGAGGAACTCCCGATCGTCGCCCACCAGATCGGAGTTCAGCGTCAGCGTCTCGTAATTCTCCTGGTCCATGAAGTGGAAGCCTTCGGAGTCGGCGTAGAGGAAGGACGCTTCGGCGGTGGAGAGATCCGGTTCAGGGAACTTCTCGCCCGCCTTGAAGGTCTTGTCGAAGACCGCACGCGTGAGCAGGTTGCGCATCTTGATGCGCACCAGGGTCTGCCCGCCCCGCGCGGTCGGCTTCGAGACCTCCACGTCGAGGCAATGGTACGGCGCCCCTTCGAACTCGAAGTACATCTTCCGCTTGATGTCGATTGCCTCGATCAGCGACGCCATGTGGCCTCTTGATGGTCTGGTGGGTCAGGTAGGTCTGGTGAGCCAGGTGGGTAACTACCAGACCGTTATTTCTTGTCCGAGAAAATGTGAGCGAGGTCCTTCTCGTTCTCGCAGACGTTCTCGATGATCTCGGTGTCGGGCAGCAGGATGAACGGCACCGTCACGGTCCACGGCTTCGTGTACGCCTTCGGATCGTCGAACGTGAAATCGATCTCGAGGTGCCCGTAGTCGAGACGCCGGAACCGCTCCGTCACCTTCATCGCCTCGCTGCGCGGGTGGCCGCCGTCGTCGAGCCAGCTCTTGTCGTTGAACCCGAGCGACTCGACGACGAATGTATCGCCGTCCCACTTGCCGAGCGAATAGCCGAACCAGGTCGGGGCGCGCTCCTCGGGATAGTCGCGGCCGTCGGTGAAGATCTGCCGGTACTGGGTGAAGTTCTCGAACAGGATGATCGTGAGATCGGCCGACTGCACGACCTTCCACGGGTAGTTCGGCACCAGCATCGCGTCGGGGATCGTTTTCGGCAGGCAGCGGCCCGACGGGCGGTCGCGACCCTGATTGTCCTGCCGCTCCTTGAAGAGCGCGGCGGCCCAAGGCTGAAAGGGCGGCTCGATGCCGGCGCGGCGCGAAATGTTCGTGAGGAAGCGCCCGTCGACCGCGTTCCACAGGCCGTTGAGATCGACGCGTCCGCTGGGTAGCCGCGGCGTGGGCGCCGTCATGTTCGGCTTTCCGTCCGGCAACCGCGGCGTCTTTGGATCGAGGCGCTTCAGATACTGCGACGTGGCCGGCACTGCGACGCAGAGCGCGGCCAAGGCCACGACCGCCACCCGCCAGCGCGAATCCAGCGCAATTCTGCCCAACAACCTCATCACTAGTCCTCCTCGCCGGTCCGCCACACGGGCGTTGTGGCCACGCAAAGGCCGCCCGCTACTCTACTACCCACTACCCGCGAGGAAGCCGAAGAGTCAGCGCCCAACCAGCGGACAGGCAGGCTAGGCTAGGTTTTTCCCTGCTTTCGTGGCATTATCGCCTGTTCCCGGCTACGAGTTGGCCGTGCGGGCAAGTGATCGAACAGAGTCGGAGCGGTGATGAAGTCCTGTGTGGTGTGTGCGGCGGCGTTGTTGTGTAGTGTCTCCCTGTCCTTCCCGGCCCAAGCCGGCGGCTTGAATCCTTCCTCTGAAACCGCCGCCACCGTGCAGCAGCAGCTGCTGGTGGTTCCCGAACATGCGGTCCTCCTCCTCCTTGGCGTCGCCCTGTCGTTGCTGGCGGTCACGGTCCGTACTCGGCGGCGCACCTAGCAGCTAGCCGCCTCACGGCTTCGGCGCCGGTTCTTCGTGCACGCGAGTGCAGTAACGAGCGCGACCGCTCAAGCCGGTCCTGTCGGGTGCCGATTCTCCGCGCGGCGGCGATCGGCAGTTCGCTGGCGCCACCCCTGGATGACGCAGCAGAAGACGCCGACCCTCCTCGTCGTGGACGACGAAGACTCCAACCGCGAGTTGCTCGCCCGGCTGTTCGAAAGCCGCGGGTTCCGCGTGGACACGGTGCCGTCAGGCGCGCAGGCCCTGGACTGGATCGATTCGGCGCGTCCCGACCTCGTGCTCCTCGACATGAACATGCCGGGCATGACCGGCTTCGACGTGTTGACGCAGATTCGCGCCACGCACACGCCGGGCGCCCTGCCCGTGGTGATGGTGACTGGCGTCGGCGAGAGCCAGAACCTCGTGGAAGCACTGGAGCTCGGCGCCAACGACTACGTCACCAAACCGATCGACTTTCCGGTGGCGCTGGCCCGCATCCGCACGCAGCTGGCACGCCAGCGCGCCGAGCGGGCGCTCAAGGAAAGCGAAGAGCGCTACGCGCTGGCGGTTCGCGGCGCCAACGACGGCATCTGGGACTGGCGGTTCGACACCAACGAGGGCTATTTCTCGCCGCGCTGGCGGTCGGTGCTCGGCTACGACGAACAGGCGCTGCTCACGTCGCTCGACCCGTGGTACGACCGGGTGCACCCCAACGATCTCGGCCCGCTCAAGGCGGCGCTGCACGAGCACCTGATCGGATCGACCACCCACTTCGAATACGAGCACCGCGTCCAGAGCAGCCCCGATTCCTACCGCTGGGTGCTGGCCCGGGCGGTGGCCGTGCGCAACGCCGCCGGGCACGCCACCCGCGTGGCCGGGTCGCTCACCGACATCACCGAAGGCAAGGTGGCCGACGCCCTGACCGGGCTCCCCAACCGCGTCCTGCTGATGGATCGCCTGGGCCGCCTGCTCGAGCATGCGAAGCGGCATCCCGACTTCCAGGTGACCGTGATGTTCCTGGATCTCGATCGCTTCAAGGTGATCAACGACAGCCTCGGCCACCACGCCGGCGATGAATTGCTGGTCGAGGCCTCGCGGCGGCTCGACGGCTGCCTGCGCAGCACCGACACGGTGGCGCGCATCGGGGCCACGCCGCGCGAGCAGTTGATGACCGGCTCCACGCTGGGCCGCATGGGCGGCGACGAGTTCGTCGTCGTGCTCGGCGGACTGCGCCAGGTCGACGGCACTGCGAAAGTGGCCGACCGTCTCCACGGCGCCTTCGCGCAGGGCTTCCGCGTGAAGGGGCACGAGGTGTTCGTGTCGATCAGCATCGGCATCGCGAGCAACAGCGATCCGGCGTCCACGCCCGACGATCTGCTGCGCGACGCCGACACGGCGATGTATCGCGCCAAGGCCGCCGGACCATCGCGCACCGAGCGCTACAGCCCCGACATGCGCACCGAGGCGCGGGCCCGGCTGCAGACCGATACCGACTTGCGGCACGCGTTGGCGCGCAACGAATTCGAGCTCTGGTACCAGCCGATCGTGTCGCTCGAAACCGGCAGAGTGGACACGGTGGAGGCGCTGCTGCGCTGGCGCCACTCCACGCGGGGCTTCGTTTCCACGCAGGACTTCATCACCACAGCCGAGAACACCGGCCTCATCGTGCCGGTGGGCTACTGGGTCCTCGAGCGCGCCTGCGCCGACGTGCACCGCTGGGAAGTGGCCGATCCACGCTCGTCCGAGGTGTTCGTCGGCGTCAACCTGTCGGCCAAGCAGCTGGTGGTGCCCGACCTGGTGGCGCGCATCGAAGAGATCGTCGCGCACGCGGGCGTCAGTCCCAGCCGCATCGAGTTCGAGCTCACCGAAAGCAGCGTGATGATCGATCCCGAGCTGGCGCTGCGGCAGCTCGAGGCCCTGAAGCGCAAGGGCTTCCGCCTGAGCATCGACGACTTCGGCACCGGGCACTCGTCACTCAGCTACGTGCACCGCTTTCCGGTGGACCGCATCAAGGTGGACCGTTCGTTCCTGCTGCGCGCCCGCACCGAACACGAGACCGACGTGGTGATGCGCGCGATCATCGACCTCGGGACGCAGCTGGGGCTCGAGGTCGTGGCCGAAGGCGTCGAGACCGACGTGGAGCTCGCCAAGCTCCAGGCCATCGGCTGCAAGCTGGGGCAGGGTTATCTGTTCGCGCCGCCGCGGTCGAGCGAGAGCGTGCCGCCGCTCTTCCGTGGACCGGTGCAGGCCACGTTTCGCGAACTGCTCAAGCCAGCGCCAAGAGCCTGAAGGCTCAGGGCTCAGGGCTCAAGCAAGAACGCCGGAGATCCCTACCCGCCTCACCCGCCCTACCCGCCTTACCCGCCCTAGTCCCACAGCCACGCCGCGCCGCGGACACCGCTCGAATCGCCGTGCGCGGCCTTCACGAGGCGCGTCGTCACCACATCGGAGAACACGTACGGCGCCCACAGCCGCGGCACGTTCGCATACAGCCGATCGACGTTCGAGATGCCGCCGCCGAGCACGATCACGTCGGGATCGAGCACGTTGACGACAGCCGCCAACCCGCGAGCCATGCGATCTTCGTAACGCCGGAGGCATCGCTCGGCAGCCGCGTCGCCCGCCGCGGCGCGACCGACGATCTCCGGCGCGTCGGCCTGCTGCCCGCCGTCGAGAAAGTAGTCACGCGCGAGAGCGGGGCCGGACAGGAACGTCTCGATACACCCGGTGCGCCCGCAGTAGCAGGGCGGCCCCGGCCACTCGCCGTCCGGTGCCAGGCGGGGCCAGGGCAGCGGGTTGTGGCCCCACTCGCCGGCGATGGCGTTCGCGCCCGACAGCACCCGACGGTCCACGACCACGCCGCCACCCGTGCCGGTGCCGACGATCACGCCGAACACGCCGCGCGCGCCGGCAGCCGCACCGTCGACCGCTTCGGACAGCGCGAAGCAGTTGGCGTCGTTGGCGCAGCGCACCTCGCGCCCGAGCCGTGCCGCCAGGTCGGCGGAGAAGGGGTGACCGATGAGCCAGATGGAGTTGGCGTTCTTGACCAGACCGGTCGCCGGCGAGATCACGCCAGGCATCCCGACCCCGACGCTGGCGCGGGCGCCGGCCTCCCGCTCGAGCCACTCGGCGAGCGACGCCACCGCCTCGATCGTCGCCCCATAATCGCCTCGAGGGGTGGGGATTCGGCGTTCGGCCAGCGCGGATCCGCCCGGATCCAGCGCAATTCCCGCGATCTTGGTCCCCCCAAGGTCGAGTCCCACCCGGATCCGCTGCGTCATCGTCTCACTCGAAGGGGGTAAGCGCCCTGCCCGGCCGTTCGTATTTAGATCAGAACACCAGAGGCCCTGGGACACCCAATCCGGCTACTGGCTTCGCCGGATTATCTCCGTTATCCTATTGAGTCCACAGGTGTTTTGGGGCAAATCCGGGGCTGGGCCTGGGCGAGCGGGGATCTTCCATCACCAGGCCGGGGAAACCGGGGCGGGAGCCGATTCATGTTGAGGCGATCATTGATCGCGGGCGTCATCGCGATCGCGTGCGGAGTAATCTCCACGCACGCACAGCAAGCGAGCCGGCCGGCCCAGGCGCCGGCAACCCAGGGGGCAGCTGCCGGGACGACACCGGCGAGACGGACGCCCGCGCCGCCAGCTCGAGTGGCAGCTGCTGCCGCTCCCGTCGTGGCCACGATTTCCGACGCCGAGCAGAAGGCGTTCATGAACCAGTACTGCGTGGCCTGCCACAGCGAGCGGGCCAAGGCCGCTGGCATGGACTCGGCGCGCAAGCTGGCGGTAGACGGGCTCGACCCGGCCAACCTCGCACACGACGCCAAGACGTGGGAGCTCATCGTCCGCAAGCTGCGCGCGGGCATGATGCCGCCGGCGGGAATGAAGCGTCCCGAGCCCGCCGCGTTCAGCGCCATGATCGGCTCGTTCGAGCAGGAGCTCGACGCGGCCGCGGTGCCCTTCACGCCGGCGCCGGGTCTGCACCGCTTGAACCGCACCGAATACGCCAACGTGGTGCGCGACCTGCTCGATCTCGACCTCGACGCCAGCAAGTACCTGCCGAGCGACGATTCGACGTCGGGCTTCGACAACATTGCCGGTGCGCTCGGCCTGTCGTCCACGCTGGTCGAGGCGTACGTCGCGGCGGCGCAGAAGATCAGCCGCCTGGCGCTCGGTTATCCTGAGCCGCCCACCCTGGCGGTGTACCGCACCCGCGAGGACACGTCGCAGGACTACCACCTGGAAGGGATGCCGTTCGGGACCCGCGGCGGCCTCGTCGTCCCCCACCTCTTTCCGTCCGACGGCGAGTATCAGCTCACGGTGACGCCGATTTTCGGCGACAACATGTCGCCCACCGGCTTCGGATCCGTGCCCTGCGAGAAGCTGCTCGTGCTGCTCGACCGCGAGCGCCTCGACCTGCTGGACTGGCAAGGCGGCGGCCG
>DATMDI010000073.1:0-11914 GCA_035557875.1 Vicinamibacterales bacterium | reverse complement strand
TTGCCGTCGCCGCCGGCTACGTCATCCGCCGCCGCGTCGCGGAGACGCCGGTGTTCGCCGCGGAGCGGGCGCGGGGAGGCGGGCCGCGAGCGCCGATCGTCCAGGCGCTCACCGACAGTGCGGCCGACATGGTGCGTGTCGCGTGCATGGCGCTGATGAACGTCATCCCTGTCGTGACCTCGATCTTCGGAGCGGCCTACGCCATTCAACCGGGGTACGGCATCGGCCTGCCCGACGACGTCTACCTGTGGATTCCGGTGCTCGGCAACTGCGTCGCGGTGCTCGTCATTCCGTTTGCCGGCCAGCTCTCGGATCGCATCGGCCGCCGCCCGCCGGTCGTCGTCGGCGCGCTCACGGCCGGTCTGCTGTCGTTCGCGTACCTCTACGCGATCAGCATTCGGAACGTGCCGCTCGCGATCGCCATGTCCATCGTGATGTGGGGCGTCGTCTACCAGGGCTACAACGCGGTGTTTCCGAGCTTCTACCCGGAGCTGTTTCCGGCGCGCACGCGGGTGACGGCGGTGGCCATCGCCCAGAACCTCGGGACGACGATCACGGCGCTCCTGCCGGCGGTGTTCGCGGCGGTGGCGCCGCCTGGCTCGATGAACGTTCCGGTCATAGTCGGCGGCATCACCTTCGGGGTGACCGCCATCGCCGCCGCCGCGGCGTGGACGACGCGCGAAACGTATCGAATCCGGCTGGCCGATCTCGGCACGCCGGCCGCCGTGGCGATCGGGCGGGACGAATACGAACGGCTGCGCTCCTTGCCGGCGGAGCCGGCGTGACGATTCGCGGCACCACGGCGCTCGTTGCCCACCTCGGCTTCCCGACGGATGCGTTCGTGTCGCCGCTGATCTACAACCCCTATTTCGAGCAGGCGGGCATCGACGCGGTGGTGGTACCGATGGGATGCCGCGCCGAGCATCTTCCAGAGTGCCTGGCCGCCGTCTTCCGGCTGACCAACGTCCGCGGCGCGCTCATCACGATGCCGCACAAGGTGACCACGGTGGCGCTGCTCGACGAGGCGTCGCCGGCCGTGCGGATCGCCGGCTCCTGCAATGCGGTGCGACGCACCGCCGGCGGCCGGCTCCAGGGCGACCTCTTCGACGGGGAAGGCTTCGTGCGGGCGTTGCGTGCGAAGGGGTGCCGGCTCAAGGGGGCTCGCGCGCTCGTCGCCGGGGCTGGCGGCGTGGGGTCGGCCATTGCGGCGTCGCTCGCGGCGGCCGGCGCCGCGTCGATTGCGGTGTGCGATTCCCACGCGAACGCCGCGCGCGCCCTGGCGGGGCGCATCGGCATGCACTACCCGCACGTCGGGGTGGCGGCCGGAGAGAGCGATCCGGCCGGCTTCGACATCGTCGTCAATGCCACGCCGTTGGGCATGTCGCAGAGTGACCCGATGCCGATGGACGTCGACCGGATACCCCGCGGGACGTTCGTTGGCGACGTCGTGATGACCGGCTTCACGACGCCGTTTATTGCCGCGGCGCAGGCGCGCGGCTGCAGGGTGCAGCCGGGCATCGACATGCTCTTCGAGCAGATTCCGCTGTATCTCGAGTTCTTCGGCTTTCCGCCGACCACTGCGGAACAGCTGCGAGAGATCGCGAAGGGCGTCTTGTGAGGGGGTATGAAGACCCGCGGCACGTGCCGGCGGGTTGGGTTTCAACCCGCCACGCTTTGGATGCTCCGCCGCGGCATCGCGCCAGCCGGTCAATACGTGGTCAGGGCGCTGAGCTAGGCCCGGCTCGATCCTTGAAGGTCACCACGGCATGGGTGACGCAACGGCTACGGACGAGGTTCAGGGCGGACTGACGGACGACGAGAAACGCGCCAATGTCGTGCGCTTGGCCTTCGGCGGCGACGCGTCGCGTCTGGACACGTTCTGCCGCGCGGTGGAAGAAGTGGTGCCCGGCGGTACAACGGTCGTGCTGCGGGGCAGCTCGCTGACCGGCTGGCGCTGGGATCGCAAGCACCGGTTCGACGAAGGCGGGCCGGGCACGAGCGATCTCGACCTGACGCTCGTGGGCGACGGGCCGCTCGCGTTCTTCAAGCCCACAGGCTACTTCGTGCCCGGCGTGCACTCGCGGCCGCTGAGCGACGACGACCCGGACATCGCGCCCGACCTCGTGCCGCTGCGCCGCCGGCTCATGGACATGGTCAACCGGCCGGTGAACATCCAGGCGTCGCGCGAGATCGTCATCCAACTGCGCGGCGATCTGATCGGCCAGCCTTATCTGACGCTGTTCAAGAAGCCGGAAGGCCTTTCGCTCAGCGGGTCCACCTCCGTGGTCGGCTGAGGGCGGCTGAGGTGCGGCTGCTCACCTACAACATCAAACATGGCGGCCACGGCCGCATCGCGGCCCTGGCCAGCGTCATCAACGCCTGCACGCCCGATCTGGTGCTCCTCCAAGAGGCCACCGATCCGGGCAACGTCGAGCGGCTGGCCGAGGCCACCGGCATGGCTGACTGGAAAGCCTATGGCGGTCAGTCGCTCGGGTTCCTCAGCCGCGAGCCCGTGGCCTATTCGAAGTGGACGCGGCCGCGCGTCTCGCGGCATGCGTTCATCGAGATCGTCCCGGCGGGCGAACGGGTGCGCGTCTTCGGCGTGCACCTGAGCGCGGTCCACGCCGCGTGGACCGAACAGCGGCGCGTGTTCGAACTGCGGGCGCTGTTGCGCAGTGTCGAGCGGCACCAGGACGGCTTCCACGTCCTGAGCGGCGACTTCAACACCGTGGCGCCGGGTGAAACGCTCGACGTCCGCAGCCTGCCGCTGCGCCTGCGGCCGTTCGTGTGGGTGAGCGGCGGGCGCATCCGCTGGCGCACGGTGCAGACGGTGCTCGATGCGGGCTACGTGGACAGCTACCGGATGAAGCACGTCAACGATCCGGGGTTGACGCTGCCGACCACGGATCCGCACATCCGCATCGACTACGTCTTCGTGCCGAAGGCGTTCACCGAGCGGGTCGTCCGCTGCGACGTCGTGCGGCATCCCGACGCGGTGCGCGCCTCCGACCACTTTCCGCTGGTGGCGGACCTCGCCGACGACGCGACGTACGAGAAAACGGCCGGCGATGTTCTCGCCGGCCGTGTCGAGCCCTGAGCCGGGAGCCGGGAGCCGGGAGCCGTTAGAAATCCATCGTCACGTTGAAGCGCACGAAGCGCGGGCTCATGACCGCCGTCGGGCGAAGCCACGTGGCCCCGTCGGTCCCGAACGCCTGGTTGAACGTCGTGCCGGTGTTGTCGTTGAACAGGTTGTAGAGATCGAGGCCGACGTTCGTCCGCGTGCGGCCGAACCGCAGCACCTTGGTGACCCGCAGATCGATGGTGCTGATGCGGGGGCCGAACAGCTGCCCGGGCAGTGCGAGGTTGACCGACTGGGTGGCCGCCCCGCCCGGCAGTGGCCGGCCGATCGCCGCCAGCACTTCCGCCGACGACACATCGTAGTTGGCGTTCAGCGACAGCCCGTTGGTCGCGACCGCGTTCTGGTCGGTCTGCGGCACGGTGTTGGCCACCGAGCGCCAGATCGCGCTCGTCTGCACGTCGATCTTCGGGATGGTGTAGCTGACGAGACCGCGGACGTTGGTCTGCCAGGTCTCGGTGACCGCGCACGCGTCGAGGCGGCGCTGCGCCGCGCCAAAGCCCGCGCCATAGGTCGCCTCCGGCAGCGCTGCTTCCACCTCGCAGGTGTCGCGGATGCCGCGGCCGGTGGTGGCGCCACCCTGGATCACCAGGCCGTTGTTCAGGCGCGCGCTGATGTCGTAGTCGAAGCCGTGCCAGTAGTAGGTGACGTCGCCGTAGTCCTGCGCGAACGTGAAGTAGTTGTCCACGGCGCCGAACTTGTTTTCCTTGACCACGTGGAACGTCACCGGGTAGCCGCCGCCGCCCTCCAGGTCGGGGTGGCGTGGCGCGGTGATCGTGGCCTGATCGAAGTCCGCGGGCCCGACCGCCCGGTTGTCGGTGTAGTAGAAGTTGCCCCACGAGCGGCGGTTGTAGCCGAAGGTCGCCGACACGCGCGGCATCAACTCCTGCTGGATCGACGCGGCCACCTGCCAGTCGTACGGACGTGAGCCCCAGCCCTCGAGCACCGCCGGGTTGACGACGGTGCCGCTCGAGGCCTTGCCGAAGTTGCCGTTGGCCCACGGGCCGCACTCGCCGTTGCCGGCCGAGCTGTTCAAGTCGCAGTCCGCCACGTAGTCGCCGTCGGCGTCGAACCAGCTGCGATCCGTCGTCTGCGCGAACGTCACCGCGTTGTTGCCGATGATGAACACGCTCTCGTTGTTGGCCGGCTGCAGATACTTGCTGAAGCTGCCCTTGAGCGAGGTCTTGCCGTTGCCGAACACGTCGTAGGCGATGCCCATCCGCGGCGTGATGTCATGGAAGCCTTTGACGCCCACCGTGTCCGGGAACAGGATCGGCGCCGCGTTGTAGCGCGACGGGGCGGTGATGCCGTTCTCGCCCTCGGGGAACCAGCTCCAGGCGTGCTCGTAGCGCAGCGCGCCCTGCAGCGTGACCCGGTTCTTCGTCCACTGATCCTGCACATAGAACGCGTCGAATCGCGTGCGGTTGCTGTGCATGTGCGGCGAGATGCGCTGGGTGAGCGAGATCGGGAAGCCGTCGAAGAACAGGTAGTTCTGAATGCCCGAGTTCACCGAGTAATGGTGCTGCTTCTCGATCTGGTAGGCGGCCTGGTAGCCGACCTTCAGGTTGTGCGCGCCGGTCACGTACGACGCCGAGGCCCGCCACACGTTGTGCTGCTGGTCGATGTCGGCGATGTTGCCGAAGAAGCTCCACGGCGCGCGGTAGGCGTAGAAGGGGAGCGGCGTGCCCGTGCCGGGATGCGGCACGAGCTCGAGCACCGGGATGAAGTCCATCAGCGCCCCGGCCGGCTCCTGGCCGCCCCAGCGGCTGTTGAACGACGACACGCCCGCCTCCATCAACAGCTTGTTGGTGATCGGCGAGCTCCAGCTGCCCTGGATGATCTTCTCGCGGTCGTCCCACACGTTGCCCGATTCCGGCGAGCCGGCGTTGAAGCCGCCGTTGAGCGCAATCCAGTCGTCGCCGCGGTCGCGGCACTGGTCGCCGCCCTTTTCGTAGGCCGAGCCGGTGCAGTTGTGCTGGTAGTCGTAGTAGAAGCCGATCTTGTGGCGCGGGGTGAGCTGGTTGGTGAGGCGGATGGCGCCAATCTGCTTGTCGTTGGCGTTACGCACCTTCAGGCTGCGGTCTTCCACGTACGACCACGCGTTGGGGTCGCCGGCATTCTTGTTGCCGTACTGTCCGGGCACCACGGTGTGGCTCCCGAACGTGCGCACCTGCCCGAAGAACCACAGCTTGTCGCGCTTGATCGGGCCGCCCATCGAGAAGCTGGCGTCCCAGTTCTTGATGAGGCCCGGGACTTCGCCGAAGCCGTAGCTGCGTAGCTCGTCGTCGAGGTTGTCGCCCTGCGACCACTCGCCGGCGGTGCTCCAGAACGCGGTGCCGTTGAAGCTGTTGCCGCCCGTCTTGGGCACCATGTTGAAGGCCGGGCCGCCGCGATCCACCTCGCCGAGGCCGCCCGTGACGGTGACCTGGATTTCCGCGGCGTTCATCGTGTCGTAGCCGAAGCTGGCGACGCCGCCGCCGTTGAAGGCCGAGCCGACGTTCATCCCGTCGATCTGCACCGTGCCTTCGTTGCCGCGCCCGCCGTGCGCGGTGAAGAACACCATCGTCGGATTGGCGCCGTTGTCGAGGCTGTTGTTCTGGACACCGGGCACCGCGGTGAGCAGGTTGCCGTAGCCGCGCGAGGCCGGCAGCGCCGAGATCACCGCGTCGTCGAGCACCGTCTGCTTGCGCGTGCTGGTCTGCACGTCCACCACGGGCGTCTCGCCCGACACGGTGATGGTTTCCTGCAGGCCGCCGACGCGCATGTCGACGTTGATGGAGATCACGGCGCCCGCGCCCGACACCTCGACCCCGGTTCGCTTCACGGAGGCGAACCCCGAGAGCGAGAACGACACGTCGTAGGTGCCCGGCGTGAGCTCGGCCAGGCGGTACTGGCCGGAGCCGTCGGTTACCGCCGAGCGGACTTTTTCGATGAGCGAGGGGCTCGTCGCTTCCACGGACACGCCCGGAAGCACGGCTCCCGACGCATCGCGGACGACGCCGGCGATCGAGGATTGCGCGCCGGCGGAGAGGGGCAGGAACAGCAGGCAGGCGGCGGCCAGCAGTGCGCCGCCGGGAAGACGAGTTCGAGACATCTGATTCCCTCCAAAGGCCTCGGATGAGGCGGGGATGCGAATCGAGTCCGACTGTATTTCTGATGGCGAAAAAAACTTCGACCTGGAGTGAAACGGCGCTTATGTTAGCCCTGTATAGATCGCTGTCAACCTGCAAAGACGAAAGAAGCGGGTGTTTGGTTTACTTCTGACGCTGCGTCAGGGCGGTTACCGCAGCGCGGCGGCGTCGCCGTGAACGATCCGGCCGCCGAGCAGCGTCAGCACCGAGTGCACGCGGCGGATCGCCTCGTCGGAGACGGCCTTCGGGTCGAAGACGTCGGCGTCGAGCACGGCCAGGTCGGCGAGCCGCCCGGTCTCGATCGTGCCGAGCGCCTGCTCTTCGCGCGAGAACCAGCCGTTGCCACCGGTGTAGAGCCACACCGCGTCCTGCCGTGAGATCTGCTCGCCGTCGTTGATGAGGTCGCCGCGCACGTTGCGGCCCGTCACCATGTAGTAGACGTTGAGCCACGGATTGATCGGCGCCGCTTGCGCGCCGTCCATGCCGGTGCCCACATGGATGCCGCTGGCGAGCAGCGTCCGGTACGGCGGCCCGGCCTGGCCGGGCGAGCCGGCGAGGTAGCGCCAGCCGTGCGCGCGGACGCCCACGCCGAGCGCCTTCATTCTGGCCAGCGTCGGCGCCTCGATGGTGTTCACGTGGTCGATGCTCCAGCGCAGCGAGGTGATCGGCACCTCGCGGTTGACCCGTTCCCACACGTCGGCGCGCGCCGCGTGGTTGGCCTCGTTGAAGCTGTGCTCCATCAACTGCCAGCCGCGCTGCGCCACCAGCCGCACGGACTGGTAATAGTCGTCGCCGAGCGGCACCGCGCCTTCGAGCGGCCAGTCCACGATGTGCTCGCCGATTCCCGCTGTCTTCACCAGGTCATCGCCGAGGTCGGGCCACTGGTTGTCGAGCACTTCCCGCAGCGGGGGGTTGCCGGGTTTGCCGTCGACGCGCGGGCCGGTGTTGAAGTAGAGGCGCAGCCGCAGCGTGAGCCGGCCTTCGCGTTTCAGCTCCTGCACCGGACGCTGCTCCGCCCAGCCGAAATACTGCGCAGGACCGCGGTCCTGCGAGCCGAGCACCGAGTGCACGGTGGTGAGGCCGACGCTGTTGAAGTAGCCGAACACCTGCTGCATCGTCCGCTTGCTGTCGGCCAGGGTCCACGTCGCACGCAGTGCGTCGAGCGCGTCCCAGGTGGGCGCGTTCTGCTCGATGACGCCGGTGTCGGAGACGCGCACACCGTGGCTTTCGAAGAAGCGCTTGCCCGGCGAGTTGGTCACCGCCGGGCCGTTGAAGGAGGTGTGGATGTAAACCGGATGGCGCGGTGCGGCGGCGTCGAGCTCGGCCAGCGTCGGCAGCCGGTTCTCGGCGAACTGCCGCGGCTGCAGCCCGCCGATCGCCGTGATGAACGCACCCTCGGGCACGCTCGTGGCTCGCTCGCGGATGACGGCCTGCGCCTCGGCGATCGAGAACGCGGTTTCGATCGTGCGCGTCTCGTAGCCGGGACGGCTGCCCACGAGCTGCGCGTGGAAGTGATTGTCGATCATCCCGGGAATCACCGTGTGCCCGCGGAGATCGAGGGTGTCGGTGCAGCCACCCGACGCGCTGGCGCCCTCGCCGACCTCGACGAACCGCCCACCGGCGATGCGGACCCTGGAGACGACCGTCCGCTTCGCGTCCATGGTGTGAATGCGCCCATTGGTCAGGAGCAGCAGGCGCCCGCCGGGACAGTTCTGCGCCTGGCTACGGCCGGGAGCGACACCGATGGCGAGCGCGGCGACAATCCCCGCCGCCAGGAATTCCGTCCGGAGGGGTGACATGGGCTCGATTCTAATGTCAGCCGGTCAGCGGCCAGTCACGGCGCGACCCGCCGGCCGTTGGACGCAAAGTCGTCGCCATCTTCGCTACACTGAACGGCAACGTGAACCTTCGCGAATGGCATCCTGAGCCTCACTCTCCGCTCGCAGCCCCTGGCGGGAAGCGCTGATGGTGGGGCGTCTTTTCGGAGCAGCGCTCCATCGTCTCGGTGTCGTGGGTCAGCTCCGGACCTTGTGGCGGCAAGACATTCAAAAGTCTGTCGCAGACCGGCAGGCGCTGCAGCCACCTGCCGAAACGGAGCGCAAGCACTGGACCGCTGGGGAGGAGTCGCACGCCAGGGTAGAGCAGATCACCGCGCAGCTGGCCGAGCTCACAGAGGCCTGCAGGAAACTCGAGCGCCGGGCGTACTGCCTGGAACAAGTGATCACACGCAACCGAAGCGAGGCCGATCGGCTGCGTGATTTCCGTCTTGCCATCGACAGCGGCGCCATTGCCCGTCACGTCGCACATGCGATCGCGACGGCACCTCTGACCCAGGATCCTGCGCCGATGTTGACCATCGACCGGATGTTTCCGGACGAGGTGTACGAGACACTGGTTGCGGCCATCCCGCCGGTCGACGCGTTCGTCGTCAACGATCGATCGAAGGCGAACTACCACTCGCGGCGCCCGCACACGGCGGTACCCGATCTCTCCCATTTGGTGTGGTCGTACCTCGACGAAGACTTGATTCCCGGCACGATCGTTCCGGCCCTCGCCCAGCGCTTCAGCGCTTTTGTCACGGGGTACTACCGCGATCTCTTCGGCGCCGAGGTCGGCGCCGACGTCGCGGCGCTGCCGCTCGAACCCACCAAAGGTCGGCTGATGCTGCGACGGCGTGGGTACCACCTCGATCCGCATCTCGATCCAAAGCGGGTGCTGCTGACCGCGTTGCTCTATTTCGCGAGACCTGGTGACAGCGAGGCACACGGCACCGCCTTCTATCGTGTCGACGGTCACGTCGAGCGCGACCATGCGACGACGTACTACCCGCAGCAGGCGGGGCATCGCTGCGAGTTCGTGCGGGCCGTGCCGTTCCGACGGAACACGGCCATCGTGTTTCTCAACACCGCCGCGCACGGAGCGGACATACCGGCGACAGAAGCAAAGGATCTCGAGCGGTACGCCATGCAGTTCTACATTGGCCCTCCAGTTGACGCGTTGAAGGCGCTGCTGCATCGTCTGCCAGAATCTCAGCAGCGGTCCTGGGCACAATTGCTGGACTAAATCGCGGTCTGGTTGCGGCCACTCTCAGTGTGCTTCAGCCGCCGTTTGATGGTGGCTCACCCATCCAGGCGAGGCCAGGCCCCCCGCGGCTCGATGTATTCTTTTCGCGCTTCGAACTCCCGGCACAGGAAACCCGAGCTGATGGCCGCCAGTCGCCTACGACTTCTCGCGATTTCGATCGGAACTGCCTCCGCGCTGCTCACGGCCGCGGCGCCGCACGCACAGGCCCCGGCCGGTCAGGCCACCCGCCCCGCGCCGACGGCGCGCGACCTCGCTCCCATCGACGTCACCGGCTACTGGGTGTCGGTCGTCACCGAAGACTGGCGCTACCGGATGGTGATGCCGCTCAAGGGCGACTACGGCAGCGTGCCGCTCAATGGCGAGGGGCGCCGGGTGGCGGACACCTGGAAGGCCGAACAGGCCGGCGGCTGCGAATCGTTCGGCGTCGGCGCCGGGATGCGGGCGCCGGGCCGGCTCCATATCACCTGGGAGAACGACACCACGCTGCGGATCGACGCCGAGGCCGGGGCGCAAACGCGGCGGCTGTATCTCGGCGCCCCGCCGCCGGCAGAAGCGCCGACCTGGCAGGGCCGATCGGTGGCGAGCTGGGACGGCCCGCCCGACGTCATCGACGTGCTGCGCACCGGCGGCTTCGACGGCCTCAACCGCGGATCGGGCGCCGCGGCGCGGAAAATGGCGTGGACGCCCCTCAAGGTGGTGACGACCAATTTCCGGGCCGGCTGGCTGCGCGCCAACGGCGTGCCCTACAGCGCCGGCGCGGTGATCACCGAGCACTTCATGCGCTACGCGGTCCCCGACGCCGGCGAATGGCTCACCGTGCGGACGGTGGTGGACGATCCGCGCTACCTGGTGCAGCCGTTCATGACCAGCACCAATTTCAAGAAGGAAGCCGACGGCTCGAAGTGGAGCCCGAAGGCGTGCCGTGAGTAGCGGGCTGACGTGGTTGCGGGTCTTCAGGCCGGCCCTCGCCGCCGCGATCCTGCTCGCCGCAGGCCCGGCCGCGGCACAGGTCGATCTGACCGGCACGTGGTCGCCGCGCTACCAGGAGGATTTCAGCGAGCGCGTGCCCGGACCGGAGCTCGGCGACTACACCGGCCTGCCGCTCACTGACGGCGCGCGGCGCTACGCCGAGAGCTGGGATCCGGCGCGGATCACGATGCCGGAAGAGCAGTGCCGCGTGCACATCTCCCCTTACATCTACCGCGGCCCCACCAACATCGCCATCTGGGACGAGCGCGCGCCCGGCACGCGCGAGCTCGTTGCGATCAAGCACCGGATCAGCACCTTCGACCAGGAGCGGACGATCTACATGGACGGCCGGCCGCATCCGCCGGCCTACGCCCCCCACACCTGGATGGGGTTCTCCACCGGGCTGTGGCAGGGCAACATGCTCGTGGTCACGACCACGCACATCAAGAAGGGATGGTTGCGGCGGAACGGCGTGCCCGAGAGCGACCTCGCCACCCTGACCGAATACTTCGTCCGCACCGGCGACGTGCTGACGCGCGTCAGCGCCATCTCGGACCCCGTGTATCTGACCGAGCCGCTGGTGAAGAGCGAAGAGTTCATGCTCAACACCCAGGGCGTGCCTTCACGCTCCTGGCTGTACAAGTGCAAGCCGGTCGTCGAGGTGGTGCGGCCCGAAGGGGCGGTACCGCATTACTTGCCCGGCAAGAACCCGTACCTGCAGGAGTTCCGCAACCGCTACAAGTTTCCCGAGTCCGTGACCCGCGGCGGCGCGGTGCAGACCTATCCGGCCGGCTCGGCCCCGGTCGCGACCGGCGCGCCGATGAAGCCGGGCGGGCCGGCGTTGCCGTCGCCGAAGGCCGGCGAGGTGAAGGTGCTGCACGTGCAGGGGCAGGTCTACATGCTCGCCTCGGCCGAGGGCAACATGGTGGTGCACGCGGGCGACGAGGGCGTGCTCCTCGTGGACACGCTGCCAGAGGGGCTGTCGAGCGCGGCGCTGGCCGCGATCCGCACGATTTCCGACAAGCCGATCCATTTCATCGTCAACACGCAGGCGGGTGAGGACCATACCGGGGGCAACGAGGCGCTGGCCAAGGCCGGACCGACGCGGCCGGATCGAGCCCCGCTCGGCAGCGGATTGGGTGGCAACACCGGCGGCACGACCAGCATCGTGGCGCACGAGAACGTGCTCAACCGCATGAGCGCCACTCAGGGGGCCGGGACCGCGCGCCCGCGCGGCGCGTGGCCAAGCGACACGTTCTTCGAGGACGAGAACGACATCTTCTTCAACGACGAGGCGGTGCAGGTGCTGCACCAGCCGGACGCCACCGGCGACGGCGACAGCATCGTGTTCTTCCGCAAGTCCGACGTCGTCGTGGCCGGCGACGTGTTCTCCACCACGTCCTATCCGGTGTTCAACCGCGCCCAGGGCGGCAGCGTCAACGGCGTGATCGCCGCGCTCAACCGCATCATCCGGATCACGGTGCCGACGCACAACCAGGAAGGCGGCACCATGGTCGTGCCCGGGCACGGCCGCCTGAGCGACGAGATGGACGTCGTCGAGTACCGCAACATGCTGACGATCGTGCGCGATCGG
>DATMDI010000072.1:0-3868 GCA_035557875.1 Vicinamibacterales bacterium | reverse complement strand
CTGGAGGACGGGTAGGACGGGTAAGACAGGTAGGACAGGTAGGAAAGACAGGTAGGGCTGCTCGCCCACCCGTCCCACCTGTCCGGAACCCCGCGGGCCGTGAGGTACCATGGCCCGGGTTTGCGTTCTTTCATCAACTGGCTGTCCGCGTTCGCGCTCTCCATCGGCGGTCCTGGGCTGTTCACCATCGCGGCGCTCGACTCGTCGTTCGTGTCGCTGCCGCAGATCAACGATCTGCTGGTCGTGCTGATGGTCACCGGGAACAAGGCGTGGATGCCGTACTACGCCCTCATGGCGACCCTCGGCTCGGTGGTCGGGTGCTCGATCCTGTACGTGCTCGCCAAGAAGGGCGGGGAAGCGCTGCTGCGCCGCCGCGTGTCGAGCGCACGGGTGGACCGGGCGCTCGCGCTCTACCGGCGCCACGGTGTCCTGGCGCTCATGGTCCCGGCGCTCCTGCCGCCGCCGGCGCCGTTCAAGCTGTTCGTGCTCGGTGCCGGGATCGCTGGCGTGCGACCAGTGAAGTTCGTCATCGGCGTGGCTGTGGCTCGGGGCGCCCGCTATCTGATTCTGGGCACGCTGGCGATCTACTACGGCGACGCCGCGAAGGCACTCATGGAGACGCACGGACCGCTCGTCGGTCTGTCGATAGCGGTCCTGATCGTCACGGTGGCCGTTGTCTGGTTCCTCTGGCAGAGACGGACGTCGCATGCCTGAGCCGCGGGCCCTGTCCCTCGTCGTGCCGCTGCGCGACGAAGCCGACAATGTCGTGGCGCTGGTCGAAGAGGTCGCGGCTGTCCTCACACCCCACGGCCTGCACTACGAGCTGATCCTCGTCGACGACGGCAGCACCGACGGCACGTGGGATCACCTGCGGCGCCTGCACGCCGCCGACCCCGCGCGCGTGGTGGCCGTGCGCTTCTCGCGCAACTTCGGGCAGAGCGCCGCGTTCACGGCCGGCTTTGCCGAGGCGCGCGCCCCTCTCGTTGCCACCATGGACGGTGACCGGCAGAACGATCCCGCGGATCTCCCGGCCTTGATGACGTTGGCGGAGACCCACGACATCGTTTGCGGCTGGCGCCGGAACCGTCAGGACGACGTCCTCACGCGCCACCTGCCGTCGGTGGCTGCCAACCTGCTCATCGCCGTCGTCACCGGCATCAAGCTGCACGACAACGGCTGCTCGCTGAAGGTATTCCGCGCGCCGGTCGTCAAGCCGCTGTTCCTGCGGCCCGGCATGCACCGCTATCTGCCGGCCATTGCCAGCCAGTTGGGGGGACGGGTGACCGAGGTCGTGGTAAATCACCGCCCGCGACAGTTCGGTCAGTCGAAATACGGCCTGTCGCGCACCTTCCGGGTGATGGCCGACCTGCCGCGCCTGCATCGGCTGATGCGCGAGGCGCTCGAACCGCCACCGGCCGGCGAGCCGCTCTACGAGATCGCGGAGCGGTTACACTGACGATGTCGGGTCAGGCGCGGCCCGCCAAGAACGCGGGTCGCGCGCAGCGTCTGGCAAACCGGCTTGACGCCGGTTCGCGATCAGAAGGCGGCCCCTACGTACGAGGATCGATGTCTTACCGCAGTCAGCTCGAGGCACGAATCGCCAAGAAGACGACCAAGGCGATCACCGACTTCAATCTGCTCGAAGACGGCGACCGCATCATGGTCGGCCTGTCCGGCGGCAAGGACAGCTGGGCGCTGCTTCAGATGCTCGACGTCCTTCGCCAGCGCGCTCCCATCCGGTTCTCGCTCGTGGCCGTCAACGTGGACTCCGGCTACAAGGACTTCAAGCACGACGTCATCGCCCGCACGTGCGAGGAACGAGGCTGGGAGTACCGGATCGAGCACACGTCGATCGGCGAGCAGATGGACGACATCCTCGAGGCCAACGCCACGCCATGCTCGCTCTGCGCGCGGCTTCGCCGCGGCGTGCTCTACCGCATCGCCACCGAGATCGGCGCCACCAAGATCGCGCTCGGCCACCATCTCGACGACTTCATCGAGACCCTGCTCCTCAACCTGTTCTTTGCCGGCGCGCTCAAGGCGATGCCGGCCCGGCTGGTGTCCGACAACGGCGCGCATGTCGTCATCCGGCCGCTCGCCTACGTCGGCGAGGACGAGGCGCGGCTCTACGCCAAGGAAATGGGGCTGCCCATCATCGGCTGCTGCTGCCCGGCCTGCGGCGACCTGAGCCTGCAGCGCCAGCGCACCAAGCGCCTGATCATGGATCTCGAAGTGGAGCATCCAGGCGTGAAGCAGTCGATGCTGAAGGCGCTGCGCAACGTGATGCCGCGCCACCTCCTCGACACGCGGCTCAACCCGAGCGGCGAGCTGCGCGACAGCGCCGCGCTCCGGCTCGACGAGGCCACCGCGTCGTCGCTCATCCAGATCCAGCACTAGCGAGCCTCCGCCCGACGCATGCGCGCCGTCGTCCAGCGTGTCGCCTCGGCTCGCGTCCTGGTCGATGACCGCATCATCGGCGCAATCGGGCGCGGCCTGCTCGTCCTCGTCGGCGTGGGGCGCGACGATACCGAGGCCGACGTCACGTATACCGCGGGGAAAGTGCGTGAGCTGCGCCTGTTCGAGGGCGCCGACGGCAAACCGATGGATCAGTCCGTCGCCACGATGAGCGGCGAGATCCTGGTGGTGTCGCAGTTCACGCTCTACGGCGACGTCCGCCGCGGCCGGCGCCCGTCGTTCGACGCGGCCGCGCCGCCCGAGCAGGCGCGCGGGCTCTACGAAGCCTTCGTGAGAGAATTGCGGTCCGCGGGCATGAGCGTCAGCACGGGTGAATTTCAGGCGATGATGCAGGTCGAGCTCGTGAACGACGGCCCGGTCACGATTCTCGTAGACAGCCGCCGTACGTTCTGATGACGCGATCGAGCCTCGATCTCCCTGCCCGCGCCCTCCTCTGCCTCGTCCTGCTGCCATCGGCCGCCGCGGCGCAGCAGCGCCCGCTGATCACCGAGGATCCGGAAACGATCGGCGCCGGCCGGGTGCTGCTCGAGACCGGCCTCGATTACGGCCGCGACGTGGACTACCCGGTGTCCGGCCTCACCGGGAACCTTCTGCGCCTACCGCTGCTCGGCGTCAGCATCGGCATCAGCTCCATCGCCGAGTTGCAGTTCGACGGAGGGTTCTACAACCGCCTGGCGATCACCGACCGCCGTCCGGCGCCGCTGGCGTCGCTGGTGACCGCGACGGGCGATTCGACATCCGGCGTGGAGGATGTCGTCGTTGCGACGAAGGTGCGCCTGCTGAGCGAGCGCGAGGGGCGCCCGTCGTTTGGCGTCCGGTTCGCCACCAAGCTGCCGACCGCCTCCAACGAGAGTGGCCTCGGCCTCGACACCACCGACTTCACGGCGTCGCTGCTGCTCGGCAAGACCGTGCGCTCGGTCCGGACGGTGGTCAACGGCGGCTTCGGCATCCTCGGCGACCCGGTCGTCGGCAACCGGCAGAGCGACGTGATCACCTATGGCGTGTCGCTGGCGCGCGCGCTGACACAGGCGGCCGAAATCGTCGGCGACGTGAACGGACGGTACGACACGCGCGGTGACGAACCGGACCGGCCGAGCACGACACGCAGCGTGGTGCGGCTCGGCGCCCGCTATACGGTCGGCGGCTGGCGTGGCGACGCGGCGGTAATCGTGGGGCTGACGACGCCCGACCCCTCGATCGGGTTCGCGGCGGGCTTCACCTACGTGTTCACCGCCTTCCAGGTGCCCTGATGCCGGTTGTGGAAATCGTCAAGGCGAACGCCTACGGCAACGACTTTCTCCTGGCGCCCGATGACGGCACCGTCGCCGACCCGCCCGCATTCACCCGGTCGGCGTGCGCCCGGCATCTGGGGATCGGGGCCGACGGACTGATT
>DATMDI010000071.1:0-2271 GCA_035557875.1 Vicinamibacterales bacterium | reverse complement strand
GCCCGACGACGCGATCGGTGAGCCGCGCATTCTCCATCATCAGCGCGAACTGGTCGGCGCAGCTGCGCAGCACCCGCTTCTCCGCCGGGCCGTACCGCCGGTCCCACGCCGGCCCCATCAGCAGCAGGCCCATGATCTCGGTCCTGGTCCGCAGCGACACCACCATCCGGACGTCGTGCTGTGCCAGCAGGCCAATCTCTTCGAGACGCTCTGGCCGATTCGCCGCCGCCCATTGCCCCACCGACTCGAGCTCATCGCGCTCGAACGGCAGCGGCATCAAGTAGGCGGCAAGCCGGCTGGCGAGAAATCCATTTCCGGGAACGACCCACTCGATCGATTCGAACGATCCGATGCCGATTCTTCGCCGATAGCCATCGTCGCGTTTCTCCAGCAGTACCGCTGATTCCACGCCGATACGCTGGCACAAGGTCGCGAGCGCGCTCCGCAGCGCGCCGTCGAACGAATCGGCGGCGCGAGCCGCGGCCACGAACTCGGTCAGCAAGGTTGGCGGCGTTGACGCCGCAGCCGGCGTCGTCACCACCTGTCGTACTTCCCGAAGCGCCCGCAGGAAGCCCCGTCGCATCGACAGCCACGCCGAGCCGCGCTCGTCGCGAATCGCCACCATGGGCGACAGCACGCTGGCGCGCCAGGCGGGCACAGACGATGCCGCGGCCGCAATGAGGGTGACGACGCCAGCGGAGAACAGCCCGGGGAGCCACCCTACATCCCGGATCTCGAGGAATCGTGCGAGCGGCCAGACACTGCCAACGAGCGCGAGCACGCCGAAGGCGGTTCCGGCCAGCGCCATCTTCAGCCCGCCGCCGACCACGAGCGTCAGCAGGTCCCGCCTGACGGCGCCGAGCGCCATGCGCGTTCCCATCTCGACCGTCCGCTGACGGACGGCGTAGGCGACCACACCGTAAATACCGAGCGTCGCGAGCAGCAGCGCCGCGATCGCGAAGAACAGCATGACCAGGGAGCTGACGCGCTCGAGTTGCAACGAATTGCGTACGATGTCGTTCATCGTCCGCACGTCGTGCATCACCAGCGTGGGGTCGACGCCTCGCACCGCGCGGCGGACGTTCGCGACAACCTGCTCCGAGGGTAGCGACGAGCGCACGAACATGCGCATCGGGTTGACCGGAAACAACCCGGCGAGCAGGTACACCTCGGCCTCCGGAACCTTGTTCAGCCCGTCGTTCCGTATATCGCCCACGACGCCCATCACCTGAAATCGATTGCCGTCGGCTCGATTCAGTCGTCCGTACGCGCCGACGGGATTTCGGTCCGGCCAGTAGCGGTTGGCCGCCGCCTGATTGACGACGACCGGCAACACGTCTTCGCGCACGTCCGTTTCCGTGAGGAATCGTCCGGCGCGAAGCGGAATGCCCGTCGTCGGCAGGAACCCGGGCGTGACGAACATGAAGCTGACGCGGCGGGCCTCGTGCTCGGTCGGCATCCCCTCGACGTGAACTGTCCCGCCCATGCAGCAGCCGGCGAGTGGAAGCTGATTGGCCAGCGCGGCGCCGGTCACGCCCGGAACGGCTTCGAGCGCTTCGATCAGTCTCTTCTGGTACGGCCCGAGCGACTTCGAAGCGACCACTCGTGCGGGCGCGACCAACTCGAACGTCAGCAGGCCATTTGGCTCCAGCCCGATCGGCACGCGCCCCAGATTTCGCAGATGCGCCACCAGCATCACCGAGACGGCGAGCAGGGTGAACGCAAGCGCAATTTCTGCCACGACGAGCACCTGCGACAGCCTGCGAACGGCCCCGCCCGCCGTGGCGCGAACGCCCTCGGTCAGGACCGCGTTCGGCGCCGTGCGGGTGGCTTGCCAGAGCGGCGCGAGGCTGGTCAACGCGCTGGCGACAAGCGCCAACCCCAGCCCGAAGGCGAGCACTCTCCAGTCGATGACGATCTCGGGCACGTATTCGGAACCGGCGACGACGATCACACGTACGAGGACGACACTCAGCGCCGCGCCGATGGCGGCACCGATCACCGAGACGGTGGCCGCCTCGGCGAGATACCGAAGCGCGAGGTGTGTGCGCCCGGCGCCGAGCGCGACTCGGACCGCAGTTTCGCGGCTCCTCGCCACGGACCTTGCCAGCAACAGCGTCGCGACGTTCGCGCAGGCGATGAGCAGCAGCATGCCGGCCGCGGCAAACAGCAACAGGAGCGTGGAGCGGAGCTCGCTGAGCGTATGCTGCCGCAAATCGAGCAGCGACGCCGTGTACTTTGCATGCGAAACCGGATCGAGGCGCGCGATGT
>DATMDI010000070.1:0-2686 GCA_035557875.1 Vicinamibacterales bacterium | reverse complement strand
CGCAACATTTTCGGCCGACACGCGGCGGTTCGCGGTTCTTCTCGTGGTCCTGCGCGTCCGGTGAAGTGGTCTGGACGCAGTTGGGAGCCTCTCAGCTATGCGCCCCAGACATCAGGTCGGGTTATCGGAGGGGGCAGGGCTATGGCGACCGGCACAATCGCACGTCTTCTAATCGACAAGGGCTTCGGGTTCATCCGCGACGAAGGCGGCACGGAGCACTTCTTCCATCGCAGCGCCGTGCGCGACACGGTGTTCGAGCTGCTGCGCGAAGGACAGCGGGTCGATTTCCAGCCGGAAGAGTCGACGAAGGGCCCGCGCGCGGGCAACGTTCGTCTCATCGAAGGTTGATCACCCCGCTCAGGCGGGTCCAATAGCGAACCGGCATTGAGCCGGTTTGCCAGATCGTGACCCGCGGCCACGCACGCAAGTGCGTGGCGCCGTCCCTCACCCAAGCCATCGACGCCAGCCGACCGCCGACACGAGGTCCCCGGTCGCTGGCTTCAGCATCACAATTTCTTCAGCGGCTTGCTGCGCGAACGCGCGGTCGGCAGTGATGTACAGGGCGGCCATTCCGCGCCGCGCAACAATGCGCGACATATCCCGTGCGAGCGCCTCGGCATCGCTGCCTTCGAGCGACGCGGTGGGATACTCCGCGACGAGGAGGCGCGGCTCGAGCGCGAGCGCGCGCCCCAGGCGCAGCCGCTGCAGATCGAGCGGCGTCAACGCCGGCGGACACTGGTCGAGCAGGCTCGCGGAGAGACCCACGTCCTCGGCGAGCTGGCGCATCTGCGCCTCGATCGCGCCGGGTAGCGGGTCCACTTCGAGCGTCAGCGGAATCGCCAGGTTCTGCACGACCGTCAACTGATCGATGAGCACCGTGCGCACGCCGAGCAGGCCGTAGGCGCGCAGCGCCTGCATCCACGTGTCACTGTCTTGAATGTCGGTCGTGACGCGGCCGAAGGCGCGCACCTCGCCGGTGCGGGGCGTCGTCGCGCCGGTGATCAGATTCACCAGCACTTCGGCCGCACCCTGATCCATGCCGAGAATCGCGACGCGCTGCCCTGCCCGGAGCGTGAACGCCTTGACGCGGAGCGGCCGCAAGCTCCCGTACTCCTGGGTAACGTCTCGCAGCTGCAGGAGCGGCTCGCTGGTCGCGCTCATCGCGAAGCCAGCTAGTGCGCGCGGCGCGCCTGGAGACGCTGCCAGTCGCCGTCGGGGAGCGTCACCGCCCCCGGGCGCAGCGCCGACGCCGGATCGTGGAAGTCGGATCCGCCGGTGACGAGCAGGCCGAAGCGGGCGGCCACCGCCGCGTACTTTTCCACCGCGGCGGCATCGTGATCGGAGTGGTACACCTCGATGGCGTCGAGGCCGGCCTCGTGCAGCGGGCCGAGGCGATCGTCGATCTGCGTGCGTCCCGGGTGCGCGATCGAGACGATACCGCCCGCCGCGTGCACGATCTCCACGACCTGCTCCGGCGTCGGTCCGACGCGCGGCACGAACGCGGGCCGGTCGGAGCCGAGCCAGCGGTCGAACGCCTGGTGCATGTCTCTGACGTGACCCGCGGCCACCATCGCCCGGGCCACCTGCGGGCGGCCGACCGAGATGCTCGACTGAAGCCGCGCCAGCGCCAGCACCGCCTCCAGTTTCACCGGCATGCCAAGTTCGGCCAGGCGCGCCCCGATGGCTTCGAGGCGGGCGACGCGCGAGACGCGCTGGGCGGCGAGAAAGCGCTGGAACTCGACGTCGGCGATGTCGATGAAGTAGGCGAGCATGTGCACGTCGCGGCCGTCCATCACCGAGGTGATCTCGATGCCGGGGACGGCGTCGATGCCTTTCGCCCGCGCCAACGCCTGGACGTCGGCCACCGCCGCGGTGGTGTCGTGATCGGTCACCGCCATGACCCGCAGTCCCGCGGTCGCGGCGAGATCGACCAGCTCGCGAGGCGTCAGCCGGCCGTCCGAGGCGGTGCTATGGAGGTGAAGGTCGATCACCGCGCGCCGGCGCGCGGAGGCAAAGAGGGCACCGGGCGCGGCCGGCGTTGCCGGCCTTGTCGCTTCACGAGCGCGCGATACTCGCGAATGAGCAACTCGAGGTGCTCGCGCTCCTCGTCGGCGAACTCGAGAAAGATCGCCTTGCCCTCCGACTCTTCGAACTGCTCGCCGTACTTCTTGAAGAAGCGGTGCGAGCCGCGCTCGCATTTGATGCCGATGAGCAGTGCCTGCTGGTCGTTGCCGGCCGAGAGGCGCTCGGTGCCCTCGGAAAAAATGCCGTTGGCCGCCCCTTTGAAGAACAGGAACGTGGGCCGCGCCTCGAGCTGCGGGTCGCGCTGCAGCAGCTCGGCGTAGCGCGCCTCGAGCTTGCCCAGGTGCTCCTTTTCCTCGAGGGCCAGGTGCTGAAACACCTTGCGCGCACGCACATCGCGCGTCACCCGCGCCGCGCGGGTGTAGAACTCGAGGCCGCTGCGCTCGGTGGCGATCGCGATTCGCAAGGCATCGCGCGCAAAGACGAGGTCGGTGTGGCCGTCGGTGCCGGTGGCGGCGCGGCCGGTGCGGCACTCCTCGCAGGTGCCATAAATCTGCACCACGCTTTGCGAGGTGGTGAAGCCACGTGCGGTGGCCACTTCCTCGACGAGCACCTCGATGTCGGAGCTGAGGAACTCGAATGAGCGGTGACAGCTCTTGCAGAT